>NZ_JBEXOS010000029.1:0-91759 GCF_040611655.1 Streptomyces sp. NPDC006552 | reverse complement strand
CGCCGTCGAGGTGAAGGCGACGTACAAGGGGGCCGTCGCCGACGGTGTCGCCGCGACCGCGACCCTCGTCAAGGCGGCCGACGACCCGGCCGAGGTCGGCTCCTTCGAGGAGGGCCGCCTCTTCGGACCCGGCTGCCCTCGCCCCGTCAGATCACGGGACTGCTGCTGTCCGGCCCGCTCGACGCCGGACCCGACACACCGACGGTGACCGGACTGCTCGCCGAGTCGGACGTGTCCGGCGTCGCCGGCGGCGTCTCCGGCGGCTCTGACGTCGGCGGCGGCGAGCTCTCCGGCGGTTCGGAGGAGGTCGGGGGCTTGCTGCTCGGCGGCCGGGACGACGACGGCGGCCTGCTGCTCGGCTTCGACGGCGTCTTACTGGGCGACGACGACGTCGAATCGCCCGGCTCCTTCGACCCGCTCGGGTCGTCCGACGGCGTACCCCCCGCCGACCGCGACGGAGTCGGATCGTCCGCGGTGCCCGCGATCCCGTCCGCCCCCGGATCGGTCGGCCCCGGCACGGCCCCGCCGCCCCCGCTGGTGCTCCCGCCCGGCTCGGCCGGATCCGCGTCCACGTCCCCGCCGCTCTCCCCCGCCGTCGCCGACGGGCCCGTGCCGACCTTGCCGGACGACGGCTCGTCGTTGTCCGACGTGGCGCCGAGCGTCACGACGGTGCCGAGCACCGCCACGAGCAGCGCCCCGGCCCCGGCCGCGACCAGATTGCGCCGGGTCCCGCGGACCAGGGAGCGGCGCACGGGCGCCTTGCCGCCGACGGCCGTCGGGGCGGGCGGCACCGGCGGCCGGCGCCGGGTCACCACCGTGTCCGGTTCGCGCTCCGGCGCGAGCAGCGGGAACGGGACCGGTACGCCGGCGGGCGGCGTCGCCGGCTCCGCGTGGCCCACCTCCGGCACCTCCTCGCCGGCGGCGGCACGCTCGCCGGGCAGGGGGCCGCCGGAGCGGTCCGCGACAAGGGCGAGGGCCCGGCGTCCGGCGATCGTGCCCCGCTTGTCGGCGAGGGCGCCGCGCAGCCCGATGGAGGCCTCCAGCTCGGCGCGGGCCCGGTCGAGGTGGCCGCCCAGCAGCGCGAGTATCCCCAACTCGTGGTGGAAGTAGGCCTCTTCGGGGATGTCACCGGCGAGCCGGGCCGCTTCCTGCCCGGCCCGCAGGGCGCGCTCCCAGGCACTCCAGGCGAGCCCCGCGGCGAAGGCGGGCGCGGCGGCGCGGGCCAGCTCGACGGAGTCGCTGGTCTCCTCCTCCCCGGGCGGTGTCGTCCGCGGTACGAGGACGGAGAGCGCGGCGAGCACGGCGTCGGACTCGGCGGCCACCCGCTCGGGCCCGACCGAGGGGTGCCCGGCCCACCAGGTGTAGTGCCGGGCGGCGCTGCGGGCGTACTCGACGGTGTCCTCGGCGTACCCCGCCGCCTCCAGCTGCACCTGCACCCCGGAGGCGAGGCGGTAGCGCCCGCCGACCGTGGTGACGAGCGCGCAGGAGGCCAGCTCGGCGAGGGCGGCGTCGGCGTGGGTGTCCCCGACGAGCGCGGGCAGGTGCGCCTGGTGCGGGAGTTCGCCGCCGAGCGCCACGGCGAACCGCAGGGTGGCGCGGGCCGAGGGGCTCAGCCGGGAGGCGAGCAGCGCGGCGGGCGCGGCCGCGTCGGCGAGCGAGGGCAGCGGTACGTCCCGGGCGTCCTCGGGGTCGAAGGGCACGTCGAGCGGCTCGGCGTCCTCCTGGACGCCGAACGCGTCGAAGGTGTCCGGGTCGGCGCTGAGCCGGTCGCGCTGTCGCAGCAGGGCGCCGGCCTGGGCGAACCGCAGCGGCAGCCCCTCGGACTCGAACCAGAGGTCGCCGGCCCACTGCGCCTCGTCGTCGGTGAGGACGCGGCCGACGGCCCGCTCCAGCAGCTCCAGGCTGCTGCCCCGGCCGAGGCCGCCCAGGAAGACCTCCTCCACCTGGGCGCCGGCGGCCGGCGCGGCGACCTCGGGGGTCGCGGAGAGCAGGAAGGCGCATTCGGGTGTCGCGTCGAGGAGTTCGTCGAGCGCGGCGCCGCCGAACTCGAGGTCGTCGAGGACGACGACGGCGCCGATCTCATGGACGAGTTCGAGCAGCAGGGCGCGGTCGGGGCGGTGCAGGGGCGCCCGGTAGACGGCGCCGAACAGGTCGTACAGGACGTCGAAGGCCGTGCGCCGGTGTCCCGACAGACGGACCACGCCGTCGGGCGCGAGGCCGGCGCAGTCCTCGGCGACCTGGTCGAGCAGCGCGGTGCGGCCGGCGCCGGAGGGGCCGGTGAGCCGTACGGAACGGCCGCGGGCGAGGAGCCGGACGAGCCGCTCGCGCTCCTCCTGCCGCTCCAGGAGCGGCAGCCGGGGCAGCGCGGGTCCGGGCGGCAGCGGCGGCCGGGCGGCGCGGGCCAGTTCGGCGCGCTCGGCGGCGTCGTGCTTGGCGGGCCGGCCGGGGCGCTCAGCCGGCGGGCAGGGCTCGATCTCGCTGCCGTCGACCGGGTTCACGGTCAGCAGGTGGTCGCCGCAGACGAGCCGCGCGGTGCGGGCGAGCGCGGGCGAGGGCTGGCCGAAGTCGGGCGTGAGCTGGTCGCGCGGCGGCCGCCGGCGGTCGTCGCGCGCGGACGGCTCGCCCTGGCGGTCCTGGCTGAAATCTTCCGGTTCCCGGTCCATCGGGTCCATGGTGAAAGCCCCCAAAAGCGTGGTGCCCCTTGCCCCTCCCGGCCTGTGCACACTGCGCTGTCGCTTCTGGTCCGGTCCCCGCGTGGCGGGTTCGACATTCCGCGGGCGAGCGAACCCTAGACCTTCGCACAGTATCTACGAACACCGGGGTCCCGTGCCGCCCGAGACGTCACAGTCTCGTGAGGATTGTGCGTACTTCCCTGCGGAACGCCTGCTTCATCCTTGGGGCCCGCTCACCGCGGGCACGGTCACACCCGGGGCAGCGACTCGACGCCGATGCCGCCTTCGATGGCCAGGATGCGGTGCAGCCGGGTCGCGACGAGCAGGCGCTGCATCTGGGCCGGCACGCCGCGCAGCACGAGCCGGCGTCCGCAGCGCCCGGCACGCCGGTGGGCGCCCATGATGACGCCGAGTCCGGTGGCGTCCCACGAGTCGAGTTCGGACAGGTCGAGCACGAGGTCGCCGAAACCGTCGTCCACGGCGGTGTGCAGGACCGTACGGGCGTCCGCCGCGCTGCGGACGTCGAGGCGGCCCCCGACGACCAGCTCGACGTGGTCGCCCCTGATGTGCATATGCGCTCCCCGGTGAAAGGCAGAAGTACTCGGGTACTCAGGTGGTCATGTGATCCAGGTGATCTGGGTATGTCACTGCAACTGACTGGCCGAATGGGCCAGAAGTTGCCGTCTGTGAGCGAACCGATACCGAATTCACCCCGACGGGTGACATGGCGTCAGCCGTACGTCACGCGTGCTTGTAGAAGCCCTGC
The DNA here is from genome assembly GCF_040611655.1 of Streptomyces sp. NPDC006552. Lineage (NCBI taxonomy): Bacteria > Bacillati > Actinomycetota > Actinomycetes > Kitasatosporales > Streptomycetaceae > Streptomyces > Streptomyces sp. NPDC006552. The sequence continues at coordinate 88,321 of NZ_JBEXOS010000029.1, read as the reverse complement.
CCGCTCTTGCGTCCGATGTCACCGGCATCGACCATCCGGCGCATCAGCTCCGGCGGCGCGAACTTCTCGTCCTGGGACTCGGTGTAGATGTTGCCGGTCGCGTGCAGCAGGATGTCGACGCCCGTGAGGTCGGCGGTGGCCAGCGGTCCCATGGCGTGGCCGAAGCCGAGCTTGCAGGCGGTGTCGATGTCCTCGGCGGTGGCGACGCCCGACTCGTAGAGCTTCGCCGCCTCGACGACGAGGGCGGAGATGAGCCGCGTGGTCACGAAGCCGGCCACGTCGCGGTTGACGACGATGCAGGTCTTGCCGACCGACTCGGCGAACTCCCGCGTGGTGGCGAGGGTTTCGTCGCTCGTCTTGTGGCCGCGCACGAGTTCGCACAGCTGCATCATCGGGACCGGCGAGAAGAAGTGCGCCCCGACGACGCGCTCGGGACGCTCGGTGACCGCCGCGATCTTGGTGATCGGGATGGCGGAGGTGTTCGAGGCGAGCACGGCGTCGGCGCGCACGATCTTGTCGAGCGACCGGAAGATCTCGTGCTTGACCTCGAGCTTCTCGAAGACGGCCTCGACGACGATGTCGGCGTCGGCGGCCGCGTCCAGGTCGGTGGTGGTGGTGATGCGGGCGAGCGCCGCCTCGGCGGCCGCGGCGTCCAGCTTGCCCTTGCTCACGAACTTGTCGTACGACGCCTTGATGCCGTCGGTCCCGCGAGTGAGGGCTTCGTCGGTGACGTCCCGCAGGACGACGTCCCAGCCCGCCTGCGCGGAGACCTGGGCGATGCCGGACCCCATGAGACCGGCTCCGATGACGGCGAGCTTCCCTGCCACGTGCGACTCCCTCTCACCGCGTCCCACTTACCGCGCGGACCCATGTTTACGTTGCTCTTTTGCGGACCCTAGCGCCCGTGAGGGGCCGTGTGACCGCATAGAGATGCGCGTCACGTCTCGAATGACGGACATCACACCGGTGCGGGCACCGCGGGGCCATCAGGCGCCGCGCACGGCGTAGTTGAGCACCTTTTCGCTCAGCAGTTCCTCGGTCTCGTCGAGCACGTCGAGCATCTCGCGGGAGACCGCGGCCGGGGCGCCGCCCGCGAGCATGCGCCGGCCGATGGTCGCCATGACGGTCTGGTGCACCCAGCCGATCTGACCGGCGATCAGGTCGGGCAGCGGGTCGTCCGCGGCGGCGCCGGTCTCCTCGCGGAGCGTCCGCGCGAGGTGGTCGTGGACCTCCTGCTGGATGGCCCACAGGCGGGAGCGGAGCGCGGGGGCGCCGTGCACGACCCGCATGAAGTCGCTGTAGCCCGCCATGAGGCCGACACGCGGGGAGACGGCCTCGATCTCCTCACGCAGCTCCCGCAGGACGGCGCGGGCCGCGGACTCCCCCGGCGCGCGGCCGCGCACCCAGCGGGACATCCGGTCGACGACGCCTCTGGAGCGGTCGAGGAAGAGGTCCTCCTTGGCCGGGAAGTAGTTGTAGACGGTGTTCACCGAGACGTCCGCGGCGGCCGCGACCTCCGCGACGGTCACCGCGTCGAAGCCGCGCTCCAGGAAGAGCCCGGTCGCCACATCCGAGATGTACTGCCGGGTCTGCCGCTTCTTGCGCTCCCGGAGCCCTTCCGCCCGTGCCTCTGCCATGGACCGATCCTAGCCACCGACTGGTCTCGCTGAAATTTTGGAGGCATTGCAAAATTTCAGTGCCTCTGTTTTTCTGGGCGCATGCCAGTCATCAGCGCGTCCGGGCTCGCCCGGACCTTCCAGACCAAGCAGGGGCCGGTGGAGGCCGTGCGCGGCGTCGACCTGCGCGTGGCGCCCGGCGAGATCCTCGGCTTCCTCGGCCCGAACGGCGCGGGCAAGACCACCACCCTGCGGATGCTCACCACCCTGTTGCCGCCCACCGGCGGCGCGGCCACCGTCGCCGGCCACGACCTGGCCGGCGACCCGGCGGGGGTGCGCGGCGCGGTCGGTTACGTGGCCCAGTCCGGCGGCGTCGACCCGTCCGTCTCCGTCCGCGAGGAGCTGGTCACCCAGGGCCGCCTGTACCGCCTGACGAAGACCCAGGCGCAGGCCCGCGCCCGGGAGTTGGCGGCCGACCTCGGCCTCACCGGCCTGCTGGAGCGCAGGACCGGCGCGCTCTCCGGCGGCCAGCGGCGCCGGCTCGACCTCGCCATGGGGCTGACCCACCGCCCGGCGGTGCTCTTCCTCGACGAGCCGACGACCGGGCTCGACCCCGGCAGCCGCGCCGAACTGTGGGCGCTGGTGCGCCGGCTCCGCGACGAGCACGGCACGACCGTCTTCCTCACCACGCACTACCTCGACGAGGCCGACGCGCTCGCCGACCGGATCGTCGTGGTGGACCGGGGCGTCGTGGCGGCCGAGGGCACCCCGAGCGCCCTCAAGCTCGCTTACGGCGGGTCGGCCGACGCGACCCTCCAGGACACGTTCCTGGCGATCACCGGACGCGGTCCCGCGCCCGCGCAGACGACCCCGGTGGCGGTGTGAGCCCGATGACGAACCTCGCCTCCGACACGCTGCTGATCTTCGGCCGGTACGCCCGGCAGACCCTCTCCTCGCGCTTCCAGATGCTCTTCGGCGTCCTGATGCCGCTGCTCTACCTGCTGTTCTTCGGCCCGCTCCTGACCGGTCTGCCGCTGGGCGCGGTGGGCAGCTCCTGGCAGGTCCTGGTCCCCGGACTGCTGCTCCAGCTCGGTCTCTTCGGCGCCGCGTTCAGCGGTTTCGGCATCATCCTGGAGAAGCACAGCGGCGTCGTGGAGCGGATGTGCGTCACGCCGGTCAGCCGGCTCGCGCTGCTGCTGGGCCGGGTGCTGCGGGACACCGCGCTCTTCCTCTTCCAGGCCGTCCTGCTGGTACTCGCCGCGCTGGTGATGGGGTTGCGCGCGCCGCTGCCCGGCGTGCTGATCGGCTTCGGTTTCGTCGCGCTCCTGACGGTCTCGCTCGCGTCGCTGTCGTACGCGCTGGCGTTCCGGGTCCGCACGCCCCAGGAGTTCGGGCCCGTCATCAACGCGGTCACCATGCCCTCGATGCTGCTCTCCGGCCTGATGCTGCCGATGGCGCTCGCCCCCGGCTGGCTGGACGCGCTCTCGCACGTCATGCCGGTGCGCTATCTGGTGGACGCGATGCGGGACGCGTACGTGGGCCAGTACGCGACGGCGCACATGCTGTACGGGGCGCTGGCCGCCACCGTCTTCGCCGCACTCGCCGTGACAGTGGGCACACGTGCCTTCCGTGCGGCCGGGGCATAACTACGCTGGCCGCATGGTCAATCTGACGCGCATCTACACCCGTACCGGAGACAAGGGCACCACGGCCCTCGGCGACATGAGCCGCACCGCCAAGACCGATCTGCGGATCTCGGCGTACGCGGACGCCAACGAGGCGAACGCCGTGATCGGCACCGCCCTCGCGCTCGGGAACCTCGACGAGGAGGTCGTCACGGTCCTCACCCGCGTCCAGAACGACCTCTTCGACGTCGGCGCCGACCTGTCGACCCCGGTCGTGGCGGACCCCGCGTACCCGCCGCTGCGCGTGGAGCAGTTCTACGTCGACAAGCTGGAGGCGGACTGCGACCGCTTCAACGCGGAGCTGGAGAAGCTGCGCTCCTTCATCCTGCCCGCCGGCACGCCCGGGGCGGCGCTGCTGCACCAGGCGTGCACGGTGGTGCGGCGGGCCGAGCGGTCCACGTGGGCCGCGCTCGAAGTGCACGGCGAGACGATGAACCCGCTGACGGCCACCTACCTCAACCGCCTCTCCGACCTGCTGTTCATCCTCGCGCGGACGGCGAACAAGGAGGTCGGGGACGTGCTGTGGGTGCCGGGCGGCGAGCGTTAGCCCGCGTCGGCCGGCGCCTTCTTGGGGAAGACCGTGTAGCTCAGCGCGATGAGCACGTTGACGGCGATCACGCACAGCATCCTCCGCTGCCACGCCCTCAGCGGATCGGTCGGCCCGTCCCCGCCGACGTACCAGATCGCTCCCTGAAGCAGTGCGACGGCGATGAGCGAGGCGAGGATCCAGCGCCCGGCGGTCCGCCACTCGTGGATCGCGCGGGGCGCCCCGTACGTGGGGGCGGACGGCGGCGGGCCGCCCGCGAAGCGGTGGGCGACGCGGGCGTCGGCCCACCGGATCGTGGCGGGCCCGAGCGCGACGGTGAAGCCGATGTAGACCGCGGCCAGGCCGTGCTTCCAGTCGGGCTCCGCGCCGTTCTTGAGGTCGACGGCGGTGACGACGAGCAGCAGCACTTCGAGCAGCGGCTCGCACAGCAGCACCGCGACGCCCGCCCGCGGCATCCCCGCCCCGTAGCGCAGCGCGAGGCCGGCGGCCAGCAGCACCCAGAAGGCGATCTCGCAGACGACGATCAGCGTGACGATCACGGTGGGCTCCTCTCCCTCTCCCTCCAGCGTCGCCGCCACCAGGGCCGTGATCGTCGTCGCCGGTGACGAAGTACCGCTGCATCCTTCGATGTAGCCGCGGCCCGCGCGCCCTCGTCCCGCGGCACCATGCCCGGCCCGCGCCGTACGTGTTGGATGGAGCCATGCACCCGCTGCCGCCCCGCCCGCACCGCGACGACGTGCGCATCGCCGTGGCGGGGCTGCTCGGCGGCCTGGCGCTGTGGGGCATCGGGCTCGCCATGAACACCGGGCGCCCGCTCGGCGGCGCGTGGCTGCTCCTGCCGCTCGCCGCGATGGCCGCCCTGGAGCTGCTGCGCCGGACCCGGCCGCGGTGCGCGGTGGTGGCGGGCACCCTCGTCCTCGTCGCCGACCAGTGCACCCCGGGCAGCCTGGCGACGGTGCTGATGTACACCGACCTGATGTACGCGGGCGTGGTCTACGGGAGTCCGGCCGCGGCCCGGCGGCTGCCGGTCACCACCGGCCTGGTCACGGTCGCCGCCACGCTCGGCTTCCTGGCCTGGTGGCGGCAGCCGGAGGCGGTCCTGGTGGGGGTCATGACCGGGCTCGTCTCGTACGGCCCCGCGGCGACGGGCGCCCTCGTGCGCAACCACCGGGACCGGGCCGCCGACGCGCGGCTGCGGGCCGAACAGACCGCGCTGCTCGCCGAGATGGACCGGGCCCAGGCGGTGACGGCGGAGCGCGCGCGGATGGCGCGCGAACTGCACGACATGGTGGCGAACCACCTGTCGGCCATCGCCATCCACTCCACGGCCGCGCTCTTGATCGACGAGCCGGCCACCACCCGTACCGCCCTGGAGACGATCCGCGAGAACAGCGTCGACGGGCTCGCCGAGATGCGCCGCCTCATCGGCATCCTGCGCGACTCCAGCGGCGACACCGAACCGGCCGCCGCGCCCTCCCTGGACGGTCTGGGCGCGCTCGTGGAGCAGTCCCGTACGAACGGAGTCGACGTCACGCTCAGCCTGACCGGCCCGACCGACGGGCTGCCCGCACCGGTCGGCCTCGCCGCCTACCGCATCGTCCAGGAGTCCCTGACGAACGCGCTCAAGCACGCCGCGCCCGGCCGCGTCACCGTCACGGTCGAGCGGCGGGGCGCGCACCTCGAAGCGTGCGTGACCAGCCCGTACGGCCACCGGGACGGGCCGCGCGCCCCCGGTTCGGGCGCCGGGCTCGTCGGCATGCGCGAGCGCACGGCGCTGCTCGGCGGCACCTTCGAGGCGGGCCCGGCACAGCCCGGCCCGGGCGGCGGGATCTGGCGGGTCCGGGCCGTTCTCCCCCTCGACGTCCCCGCGCCCGAAGGAGACCCCGCGTGATCCGCGTACTCGTCGCCGAGGACCAGAGCGCCGTGCGGGCCGGGCTCGTCCTGATCCTGAACAGCGCCCCCGACATCGAGGTCGCCGGCGAGGCCGGGGACGGCGAGCAGGCGGTGGCCCTGGCCCGCGAACTGCGGCCCGACGTCGTCCTCATGGACGTCCAGATGCCGCGCCTCGACGGCGTCGCGGCCACCCGCGCGGTGGTCGGCGAGGGGCTGGCGGACGTCCTGGTCCTGACCACGTTCGACCTCGACGCGTACGTCTTCGGCGCGCTGCGGGCGGGGGCGGCCGGGTTCCTGCTGAAGAACACCGACGCCGCGGACCTGATCGAGGCGGTGCGAACGGTGGCGCGCGGCGAGGGGCTGATCGCGCCCGCCGTGACGCGGCGGCTCATCGCCGAGTTCGCCGCGGGCGCCGAGCGGGCGCGACCGCGGCCCGCTCCCCCGCAGTTGGCCACGTTGACCCGGCGCGAGCGGGAGGTCCTCGGCCGGCTCGGCGAGGGGCTGTCGAACGCGGAGATCGCGGAGCGGCTCGACATGGCGGAGGCGACGGTGAAAACGCACGTCAGCCGGTTGCTCGGCAAGCTGGAGCTGCGCAGCCGGGTGCAAGCGGCGGTGCTGGCACAGGAGTTGCGGCGGTAGCGGGCGCGGGGGCGCGCGGCAGGCCGACCGGAAGCCTTAATTGGTTTAGACCTTGACCGCTGGTCCAGACCTTTCTATTCTCGCCGCACTGCGGTGAGCACACCCCCCACTCCGGTGCTCACGGGCGTCGCAGGGTTCCGTCCCCCGTCAAGTGAACCCAGGACCACCCGAGGAGCACTCCATGCGCTCAAGTGACGTACCCCGACGAAGACTGCGACACCGAACCACCGCGGCGCTGACCACGCTGCTGCTGCCGGCCGCCGCCCTGGTCGGCCTCGCCACCCCGTCCCACGCCGCCGCCGAGGCGACCGCGGTCACGGCCACGTACGCCAAGACCCAGGACTGGGGCAGCGGCTTCGAGGGCAAGTGGACCATCAAGAACTCCGGTACCACGGCGCTCAGTTCCTGGGCCGTCGAGTGGGACTTCCCCACCGGGACCAAGGTCACCTCGGCCTGGGACGCGACCGTCACCAACTCTGCGAACCACTGGACCGGCAAGAACCTCTCCTGGAACGGTTCGCTCGCCCCCGGCGCCTCCATCTCGTTCGGCTTCAACGGCTCCGGGACCGGCGCCCCGACCGGCTGCAAGATCAACGGCGCCTCCTGCGACGGCGGCGACGTGCCCGGCGACACCGCCCCCTCCGCGCCCGGCACCCCGGCCGCCTCCGCCGTCACCGACACCTCGGTCAAACTCTCCTGGCCGGCCGCCACCGACGACAAGGGCGTCAAGAACTACGACGTCCTGCGCGACGGCGCCACGGTCGCCACGGTGACCGGCACCACGTACACCGACACCGGCCTGACCGCGGGCACCGACTACTCGTACACCGTCCAGGCCCGCGACACCGCCGGCCAGACCGGGCCGGTCTCCGGCTCCGTCAAGGTCCACACCACGGGCGGCGGCGGCACCGACCCGGGCAACCCGGGCACCGGGGGCAAGGTCAACCTGGGCTACTTCACCGACTGGGGCGTCTACGGCCGCCAGTACTACCCGAAGAACCTGGAGACCTCCGGCTCGGCCGCGAAGGTCACGCACATCAACTACGCCTTCGGCAACGTCCAGGGCGGCAAGTGCACCATGGGCGACTCCTACGCCGACACGGACATGGCCTACACCGCGGCCAACTCCGTCTCCGGCCAGGCCGACACCTGGGACCAGCCGCTGCGCGGCGCCTTCAACCAGCTCCGCCAGCTGAAGGCCAAGCACCCGAACCTCAAGATCCTGTGGTCCTTCGGCGGCTGGACCTGGTCCGGCGGGTTCGGTGAGGCGGCGAAGAACCCGGCCGCGTTCGCCGACTCCTGCTACAACCTGGTCGAGGACCCGCGCTGGGCCGACGTCTTCGACGGCATCGACATCGACTGGGAGTACCCCAACGCCTGCGGCCTGACCTGCGACACCTCCGGTCCGGCCGCGCTGAAGGGGCTCACCTCGGCCCTGCGCGCCAAGTTCGGCACGAAGAACCTGGTCACCGCCGCCATCACCGCCGACGGCAGCGCCGGCGGCAAGATCGAGAAGACCGACTACGCGGGCGCGGCCCAGTCCCTCGACTGGTACAACGTGATGACCTACGACTTCTTCGGCGCCTGGGACGCCAAGGGTCCGACGGCCCCGCACTCCCCGCTCACCTCGTACAACGGCATCCCGCAGCAGGGCTTCGACTCCGCCGACGCCATCGCCAAGCTGAAGGCCCAGGGCGTCCCCGCGGCCAAGATGCTGCTCGGCATCGGCTTCTACGGGCGCGGCTGGACCGGGGTCACGCAGAAGGAGCCGGGTGGCACGGCGACCGGCCCGGCGGCCGGCACCTACGAGCAGGGCATCGAGGACTACAAGGTCCTCAAGACCAAGTGCCCCTCGAACGGCACGATCGCCGGTACGGCCTACGCGTTCTGCGGCTCGGACTGGTGGTCCTACGACACCCCGGCGACGATCGGCTCGAAGATGAGCTGGGCGAAGTCCCAGGGGCTCGGCGGAGCGTTCTTCTGGGAGTTCTCCGGCGACACGGCCAACGGTGAGCTGGTCGGCGCGATCGACTCCGGCCTGAAGTAGCCACCCGGGCTCCTCAAGACTGAAGCCGGGCCGGTGGGAACGCCCCCCACCTGCCCGGCTTCTTCCATGCCCAGGCCAAGAGGCCGGGCTACGCCACGTTCACCCGCTGGCCGGGCGGTGCCGCCTCCAGCCAGGCCAGGAAACCGGTCAGCGCGTCCTCGCTCATCGCGAGTTCGAGCCGGCTCCCCCGGTGCGTACAGGCGAGGACGATCGCGTCGGAGAGCAGCGCCAGCTCCTCCTCGCCGTCGGGAGCGCGCCGGCCGGTCACCTCGATGGCCGCCCGCTCCAGGATCCGCTTCGGGCGCGGCGCGTACGAGAAGACCCGGAACCACTCGATCCGGTCACCGTTGTAGCGGGCGATGCCGTACCCCCAGCCCTTGCCGGAGGTGTCCTCGGCGTCCGGGCCGGGCGCGTCCCACCGCAGCGAGCAGTCGAACGTGCCCCCCGAGCGCTGGATCAGCCGGCGCCGCAGCCCGAAGACAAAGAGCCCCAGCAGTACGAGTACGACGACCGCGACTACGCACAGCACGAGAACGAGGACCATCTGCACCGACCTCCTCGCTTCTCGACAGATCCAAACGCCAGATAACGGAACAGCAAAAACAGTTGTAGATCGCCACAGCCGCGACCCGGTCCGGAGAGCGTATCTCCGGACCGAGCCGCGGCTGAGTCGCGTCTACGGGCTCGCTGGGATCAGCGCGCCGCCACCGCACGCAGTCGGACGTCGGCACGGCGCTCGGCGGACGCGTCGGCGTCCGACTGAGCGCGCTCCAGCGCCCGCTCCGCTCGCTGGACGTCGATCTCGTCCGACAGCTCGGCGATCTCGGCCAGCAGCGACAGCTTGTTGTCCGCGAACGAGAGGAAACCGCCGTGCACAGCTGCCACGACCGTCCCTCCCTCGCTCGTACGGATCGTCACCGGGCCCGACTCCAGCACACCGAGCAGCGGCTGGTGACCGGGCATGACGCCGATGTCGCCGGACGTGGTACGCGCGACGACCAGGGTGGCCTCGCCGGACCAGACACTGCGGTCCGCGGCGACGAGCTCGACGTGCAGCTCAGCAGCCAAGGTGGGCTCCTCGGGTCACCACCCGGCAACGCTCGCTGCCGGGTGTTGGGTCAAAGTCTAGTGGGCGGTGCGGGAGGGCCGGGACGGACCCGGCCCTCTCGCTGCGCTCGGGGTCAGGAGACGCCGAGCTCCTTGGCGTTGGCCTTGAGGTCCTCGATGCCACCGCAGAGGAAGAACGCCTGCTCCGGGAAGTGGTCGTAGTCACCGTCGATGATCGCGTTGAAGGCCACGATCGACTCGTCCAGCGGCACGTCCGACCCGTCGACGCCGGTGAACTGCTTGGCGACGTGGGTGTTCTGGGACAGGAAGCGCTCCACGCGACGGGCGCGGTGGACGGTGAGCTTGTCCTCCTCGCCCAGCTCGTCGATGCCGAGGATCGCGATGATGTCCTGGAGGTCCTTGTACTTCTGCAGGACGTTCTTGACGCGCATCGCCGTGTTGTAGTGGTCCGCCGCGATGTAGCGGGGGTCCAGGATGCGGGACGTCGAGTCCAGCGGGTCCACGGCCGGGTAGATGCCCTTCTCCGAGATCGGACGGGAGAGCACCGTCGTCGCGTCGAGGTGGGCGAAGGTCGTGGCCGGGGCCGGGTCGGTCAGGTCGTCCGCGGGCACGTAGATCGCCTGCATGGACGTGATCGAGTGACCACGGGTCGACGTGATGCGCTCCTGGAGGAGACCCATCTCGTCGGCCAGGTTCGGCTGGTAACCCACGGCGGACGGCATGCGGCCGAGCAGCGTGGAGACCTCGGAACCGGCCTGCGTGAAGCGGAAGATGTTGTCGATGAAGAACAGCACGTCCTGCTTCTGCACATCGCGGAAGTACTCCGCCATGGTCAGACCCGCGAGGGCCACGCGCAGACGGGTGCCCGGCGGCTCGTCCATCTGACCGAAGACAAGCGCGGTCTTGTCGATGACGCCGGACTCGGCCATCTCCTCGATGAGGTCGTTGCCCTCACGCGTGCGCTCACCGACACCGGCGAACACGGAGACACCGTCGTGGTTGTTGGCGACGCGGTAGATCATCTCCTGGATGAGCACCGTCTTGCCGACGCCGGCACCACCGAACAGACCGATCTTGCCACCCTTGACGTACGGGGTGAGGAGGTCGATGACCTTGACGCCGGTCTCGAACATCTCGGTCTTCGACTCGAGCTCGTCGAAGTTCGGAGCCTTGCGGTGGATGCCCCAGCGCTCGCCCGTGTACTGCTCGTCGACGTTCAGGACCTCGCCGAGGGTGTTGAACACCTTGCCCTTGGTGAAGTCGCCGACCGGGACGGTGATGGAGGCACCGGTGTCGGTCACCGCGGCCTGGCGGACCAGACCGTCGGTGGGCTGCATGGAGATGGCGCGGACCAGACCGTCACCGAGGTGCTGGGCGACCTCGAGCGTGAGGGTCTTGCGCTTGCCGTCCTCGGCCGGGTCGTTGACCTCGACGTGCAGGGCGTTGTAGATCTCCGGCATCGCGTCGACGGGGAACTCCACGTCGACGACCGGGCCGATGACCCGGGCGACGCGGCCCGTGGCCGTCGCGGTCTCAACAGTGGTCGTCATTACTTGTCACTCCCCGCGTTCGCGTCGGCCAGGGCGCTGGCGCCACCGACGATCTCGCTGATTTCCTGGGTGATTTCGGCCTGGCGGGCCGCGTTGGCAAGTCGGGAGAGCGTGTTGATCAGCTCTCCCGCGTTGTCGGTCGCCGACTTCATCGCGCGGCGCGTGGCGGCGTGCTTGGAGGCGGCCGACTGGAGCATCGCGTTGTAGATACGGCTCTCGACGTAGCGCGGCAGCAGGGCGTCGAGGACGTCCTCCGCCGACGGCTCGAACTCGTACAGCGGCAGGATCTCGCCGCCCTTGGACGCCGTCTCCTCCGCGACCTCTTCGAGGCTGAGCGGCAGCAGGCGGCCGTCGACCGCCGACTGCGTCATCATCGAGACGAACTCGGTGTAGACGATGTGGAGTTCGTCCACGCCGCCCTGAGCCGTCTCCGTCTCGATGGCCTCGATGAGCGGACCGGCGACCTTCTTGGCATCCGCGTAGGTGGGCTCGTCGGTGAAGCCCGACCACGACTCCACGACCTTGCGCTCGCGGAAGTTGTAGTGGGCCAGACCGCGGCGGCCGACGATGTACGTGTCGACCTCCTTGCCCTCGGCCTCGAGGCGCGCCGTCAGCTTCTCGGCGGCCTTGATCGCGTTCGAGTTGAAGGCGCCGGCCAGTCCGCGGTCGCTCGTGAGGAGCAGCACCGCGGAACGGGTCGCCGTCTCCGCCTCGGTCGTCAGCGGGTGCTTGGTGTTCGACCCGGTCCCCACCGCCGTGACCGCGCGCGTGAGCTCGGTCGCGTACGGCGTGGAGGCCGCCACCTTGCGCTGCGCCTTGACGACGCGCGAGGCGGCGATCATCTCCATCGCCTTGGTGATCTTCTTGGTCGCAGTGACGGATCGGATGCGACGCTTGTAGACCCGGAGCTGGGCTCCCATGAGTCAGGTCCCTTCCGTGGTCACTTACCGGCCGCGGCCGGAGCGTCCTCGCCGAGAAGCTTCCCGTCCGAGGTCTCGAACTGCTTCTTGAACTCCGTGATCGCGTCCGCGACGGCCTGGAGGGTGTCGTCCGACATCTTGCCGCCCTCCTTGATGGAGGTCATCAGGCCCTGCTCCTTGCGGTGCAGGTGCTCCAGGAGCTCGCGCTCGAAGCGGCGGACGTCGGAGACCGGCACGTCGTCCATCTTGCCGGTGGTGCCGGCCCAGACGGAGACGACCTGGTCCTCGGTGGACATCGGCTGGTACTGAGCCTGCTTGAGCAGCTCGACCAGACGCTGACCGCGCTCCAGCTGCGACTTCGACGCGGCGTCCAGGTCGGAACCGAAGGCGGCGAACGCCTCCAGCTCGCGGTACTGGGCCAGGTCGAGACGGAGCCGGCCGGAGACCTGCTTCATCGCCTTGTGCTGGGCGGAGCCACCGACGCGGGAGACCGAGATACCGACGTTCAGGGCCGGGCGCTGACCGGCGTTGAACAGGTCGGACTCCAGGAAGCACTGGCCGTCGGTGATGGAGATGACGTTGGTCGGGATGAACGCGGAGACGTCGTTGGCCTTCGTCTCGACGATCGGCAGACCCGTCATCGAACCGGCACCCAGTTCGTCCGAGAGCTTGGCGCAGCGCTCGAGCAGACGGGAGTGCAGGTAGAAGACGTCACCCGGGTAGGCCTCGCGCCCCGGCGGGCGGCGGAGCAGCAGGGACACGGCGCGGTAGGCGTCGGCCTGCTTCGAGAGGTCGTCGAAGATGATGAGGACGTGCTTGCCCTCGTACATCCACTGCTGGCCGATGGCCGAACCGGTGTACGGCGCCAGGTACTTGAAGCCGGCCGGGTCGGACGCCGGGGCGGCGACGATGGTCGTGTACTCCAGCGCGCCGGCCTCTTCGAGGGCACCGCGCACGGAGGCGATGGTGGAGCCCTTCTGACCGATGGCGACGTAGACGCAGCGGACCTGCTTCTTCGGGTCGCCGGTGCGCCAGTTGTCACGCTGGTTGATGATCGTGTCGACGGCCAGGGCGGTCTTGCCGGTCTGACGGTCACCGATGATCAGCTGACGCTGGCCACGGCCGATCGGGGTCATCGCGTCGACAGCCTTGTAGCCGGTCTCCATCGGCTCGTGCACCGACTTACGGGCCATGACGCCCGGGGCCTGCAGTTCAAGGGCGCGTCGGCCGCTGGTCTCGATCTCGCCGAGGCCGTCGATCGGGTTGCCGAGCGGGTCGACAACACGGCCGAGGTAGCCCTCGCCGACACCGACGGACAGGACCTCTCCGGTGCGGTGCACCGGCTGGCCCTCCTCGATACCGCTGAACTCGCCGAGGACGACCGCACCGATCTCGCGCTCCTCGAGGTTGAGGGCGAGACCCAGGGTGCCGTCCTCGAACTTCAGCAGCTCGTTGGCCATGGCCGAGGGAAGACCCTCCACCTTGGCAATGCCGTCGCCGGCCACGGTGACCGTACCGACCTCCTCGCGCGAGGCCGCGTCCGGCTTGTACGCCTGGACAAAGTTCTCCAGCGCGTCCCGGATCTCCTCCGGCCGGATCGTGAGCTCCGCCATCTGGGTTCCCTGCTCTCCTTGTTGGGCCCGAAGTGTTCTTGGGGTCTGGGGTCAGCCCCCAGGAATCCTCTGCACGGCCCAACTAGGGCCGTAGTCGTACGTGGGTGAGGTGTCAGCCGGCCATGCGGCGGCTGGCGTCCTCGATGCGGTCCGCGATGGAGCCGTTGATGATCTCGTCGCCCACCTGCACCTTGATCCCGCCGAGGACCGCGGGGTCCACGTCCAGGTTCAGGTGCATCTGGCGCCCGTAGAGCCTCGCCAGGGACTGGCCCAGGCGCTGCTTCTGCAGGTCGCTCAGCGGAACCGCGGTGGTGACGACGGCCACCATGCGCTCCCGCCGCTCGGCGGCGAGCTTGGAGAGGGACTCGAGTCCCGCTTCCAGGCTACGTCCCCGGGGCGTGGTCACCAGCCGCGCGACGAGTCGCTCGGTGGTGGGCCGGGCCCGGCCGCCGAGAAGCTCCCTGACCAGGCCGCCGCGGGCCGAGGCCGACGCGGTGCGGTCGGTGAGCGCGGAGCGGAGCGCGGCGTCGGAGCCGACGATCCGGCCGAACCGGAACAGCTCGTCCTCGACGTCGTCGAGGTCACCGTTCTTCTGCGCCGCGGTCAGCTCCGCGGTGTCGGCCAGCTCCTCCAGGGAGTCGACCAGGTCGCGCGAGGCCGACCACCGGGAGCGGACCAGTCCGGCCACCAGGTCGACGGCTTCGCCGCTGACCTGGCCGCCGAGCAGCCGGCCCGCGAGCTCCGCCTTGGCGTCGCCGTCCTGCGCCGGGTCGGTGAGGACCCGGCGCAGCGAGACCTCGCGGTCGAGCAGCGCGGTAACCGCGGCCAGGTCGCCGGCGAGTGCCTCGGCGGAGACCGACGTGGAGTCGGTCAGCGCGTCCAGACGCTCACGCGCGGCGACGAGGGCCTCGCGGCTCGCTCCGTGCACGGTCATCGAGCGGCCTCTGCCTTCGTCGCGGTCTCATCGAGACCATCGAGAAAACGGTCGATCGTGCGCGACTGCCGGGCGTGGTCCTCGAGGGACTCGCCGACGAGCTTGCCGGCCAGGTCGGTGGCCAGCTGGCCGACGTCCTGGCGCAGCGCCTGCGCGGCGGCCTTGCGGTCGGCCTCGATCTGGGCGTGACCGGCGGCGATGATCTCCTCACGCTGCCGCTGGCCTTCCGCGCGCATCTCGGCGATGAGCGTGGCGCCCTGCTCCTGCGCCTCCTGGCGCAGCCGCGCGGCCTCGTGCCGGGCCTCGGCGAGCTGAGCCTTGTACTGCTCAAGAACGCTCTGGGCCTCGGTCTGAGCGGCCTCGGCCTTCTCGATACCGCCTTCGATGGCCTCGCGCCGCTCTTCCAGAACCTTGTTGATGTTCGGGAGGAGCTTCTTGGCGAGGAAGCCGAAGACGATGACGAAGGCGATCAGGCCGATGACGAGCTCGGGAATCGGCGGGACGAGGGGATTTTCCATCTCCTCGGCCGCTACCGTGAGCAGCTGGCTCATGTCAGTGCCTTTCGTCTAGTCAGCGGTTCGTGGATCCGTGGATCACTTGCCGTAGACGAACGGCATGACCAGACCGATGAGGGCGAGCGCCTCACAGAAGGCGAAGCCGAGGATCTGGTTGGCGCGGATCAGGCCGGCCGCTTCGGGCTGACGGGCCAGGGCCTGGGTGCCGTTACCGAAGATGATGCCGACGCCGACGCCGGGGCCGATGGCAGCGAGGCCGTAACCGATGGAGCCGAGCGATCCGGAAACAGCGGCAAGGGTCTGGGACATGCCAGTTCTTCCTTTTCTTTGCGAACCGGTGGGGGTTGGCCACCGGACGTTTGGGGGTGCGTGGTGCGGGAGACGCTCAGTGGTTCTCGGCGAGCGCGCCCTGGATGTAGGTGCACGTCAGAAGGACGAACACATACGCCTGAAGTGCCTGGATGAAGAGCTCGAACGCGGTCATCACGATGGTCATGACGAAGCTGACGCCGGCGTAGGCGATACCGATGCCGTTCAGCAGGTACCAGCTGGCGATCGTGAAGAGCAACAGCAGCGTGTGGCCCGCGAACATGTTCGCGAAGAGTCGCACGGCGTGCGTGAAGGGACGCACCAGCAGGTTCGAGAAGAACTCGATGACCATGGCCAGCGGCAGGACCGCGCCCAGCGACTTGTCGTAGCCGGTGACGTTCTTGAAGAAACCGACGAACCCGTGCCGCTTGAAGGTCAGCGAGACCCACAGGACGTAGACGATCAGGGCGAGCACGGCCGGGTAGGCGATGATCGACGTGACCGGGAACTGAGCGACCGGGATGACCGACCAGAGGTTCATCATCCAGACGAAGAAGAAGAGCGAGACGATCAGCGGTACGTACTTCTCGCCCTCCTTCTTGCCGATGGTCTCGTAGACGACGCCGCGCCGGATGAAGTCGTAACCGGCCTCGACAACCATCTGCAGCTTGCCGGGAACGACCTTCGGCTTGCGGAAGGCCGCCCAGAAGACGCCGACCACGACGAGCGAGCCGAGCAAGGCCAGCAGCATCGGCTTGTTGAAGTAAAGGTTGCTGTCGGCATCGCCCCACAGGGGCTCGAACAGGAACGAGTGCAGGCCGGGAGCCGGGAAGCCACATCCATCAAAAATGTGGCAGTCGGTCTCGAAGGCGAGCACCTGCGTCGGGTCAGCACTCACCGCGGGCTCCTTCAGCGTGGCGCATAGGTACGGCAACCTCGTTGTGTCGGCGCGGCGTGCAGCCGCAGTTCGGCACGGGACTGGTGTTACGGATGTGGGGGCGGCAGTTGGGCATCGAGCCTCGCGTTACAGCAGGCGTCAGCTCAGATGCCCGCGCCCGCGATGCCGCAGTTGGCACCGGACGATAGCAGGGTCGTGAACCCCCACTTATCCCGCCCCTACGCTTCACGTCTTCGACCCCGACTTCTCGGGCTGCTCGCCCTTCTGGGGGTCGGGTTCGACGTAGAGGATCTTGGCTTTCATGTGGGCACGTGCCTGCGCACCGATCCAGGTGAGGGTCGTGGCGACAAGCGTCAGCGCGAAGGCTCGGGGGTTGAAGAAGGACGTGTCCTGGAACAGGGCCACGAAGATCACCATGAGCAGCAACTGGGCCGCGTACAGCAGTAGCCCCATCATCTGGAACAGGTGCGGAAGCGATTTGGCGGTGCGTTGCAGCACCACGAGTCCCAGCCCCATAAAGATCAGGGTCACCAACGTACCGACCACCGCACCGAGAGCACCCTTGCCCCCCGCGACCCCAGCACTGACCACGACGGCGATCGCGCCGACGGCGGCTGTGGGTACTGCGGTATGAACAAGGGTCCGTGCGTCATTGGACGGCATGGCGGCGCTCCGCTTACTGGTGGGGGCAGGGTGTCGTCATGGACGAGCGTAGTCCGGGGCCGAGAGAGGAAATCCGGGCCAAGGGACCGTCGCACTACGGTCTTTCGGCTCTATCCCCGGGTTTCGTGAACGGTATCACAAACTATTTGATGCGGTCTTTACCTAGAACGTGTGCCAACCGTCACACGTGAGGGGGAACCTGCGCGTCTGTGCGTCGGAGAGGGGAAATCGTCCTGTATCAGGAGGCTTTGAGAGCCCGGTTAGGTATGTCCGCGGTGAACAGAGGAGACAGGCGTCGACTCGGCCACCCAGCCGATGGTTGTACACACACGGAGACGCCCCCCGAAGGGTCCGGACGGACCTTCGGGGGGCGTCTTTGCCGTTCCCTCTCAGGAAACGAGCCTTTCGATCACGCTCAGCAGGTGACGACCTTGTCGTAGTCGACCCACGGCTGCATCGACGAGAGCATGCCGGTCTTGCCCGACTTGACCGACTTGCAGGCCGAGTCGTAGCCGTACTTGAAGATGCCCTTGAGCTTCTTCGTGCCGGCACAGTTGTTCTTGACCTTGAAGGCCTTGTACCCCTCGTCCTGGTGGGTCTTCGTGACCTTGACGCAACTCGGTACGGCTCCCTGGGCGACTACGTCGACGGCCGAGACCGTCTGCGCCTGAGGGGCGGCAACGGCCGGGCTGCCCAGCAGTCCCAGCGACCCGCTCAGAGCCACTGCCGCTACGCCCAGCATGACGGACTTACGCATCATTCTTCCTCCGCTCACCCATGAGTGAGGAGGGCGCCGCCCTGGTCAGGAGCGGCGCGTTCCCCCTATGACGTGAACATTCCTAACACGGGTGATCATGCGGTTTCAGGGATTTACCGACGCGACGCCGGCCTCCGACGTCTCAAAACCCGCTTGCTCGACACTCTGCGCACAAACGGAAGCACCCACCCTCACCGCGATGAGCAGGGCGGACGGTGGCCGGCCCACAACCTCACGCACGGGCGGGAGATGATCTCGGCCAACCTGTCCGCCACGCGCGGCCGGGCACGATACGGCGAACGGCCCGGTCAGTTGTAGGTCGTGTCCTTGTCCTGAGCCGTGAAGCGGGACCGGCCCCCGATCGCGGTCGCTCCGTGGAGCCCTGCCGGGACCGGCGTCCGGTCCTGTTCGGTGTCGTGCCCCCCGAGCGGCTCGGGCGCCTCGGCGGGCTCGTCGGTCGCGGCGGCGGAGCGCCGGCGGCGGTACCGCGGCGGCACCAAGTGCTGGGCCCAGCGTGGGGCGTGCGGGGTGAAGCGCGGGAGCAGGAGGAGGACCAGGCCGACAAAGCTGAGGGCCACGATGGTGAGGACGACCCACATGCCGGACGCGGAGTGCACCGAGTAGGCCACCGCGCCGAAGGCGATCAGCGCCGACCAGAAGTACATGATCAGGACCGCGCGGCTGTGGGAGTGGCCGATCTCCAGCAGCCGGTGGTGGAGGTGGCCGCGGTCGGCGGCGAACGGCGACTGGCCGTTCCACGTGCGGCGCACGATCGCGAGGACGAGGTCCGCGAACGGGATCGCGATGATCGTCAGCGGCATCACGAGCGGGATGAAGACGGGGAGCATCGCGTGCGTGGTGTCCCGCGTGCTGCCGCCGAGGTTCAGCTTGAGGGCGTCCGGGTCGATCTGCCCGGTCATGGAGATCGCGCCGGCCGCGAGGACCAGCCCGATCAGCATCGAGCCGGAGTCGCCCATGAAGATCCGGGCCGGGTGCATGTTGTGCGGCAGGAAGCCCAGGCACATGCCCATGAGAATCGCCGCGAAGAGCGTCGCGGGGGCCGCGGCCTCGATGCCGTAGCCGTACCAGATGCGGTAGGCGTACAGGAAGAACGCGGCGGCGGCGATGCAGACCATGCCCGCGGCGAGACCGTCCAGGCCGTCGACGAAGTTGACCGCGTTGATCGTGATGACCACGAGGGCCACCGTCAGGAGCGTGCCCTGCCACTGGGTCAGGCCGACCGTGCCGACGCCCGGGATCGGCAGCCACAGGATCGTCAGACCCTGCATGACCATGACGCCCGCGGCGATCATCTGGCCGCCCAGCTTGATCAGCGCGTCGATCTCGAACTTGTCGTCGAGCACCCCGATCAGCCAGATCAGCGCGGCACCGGAGAGCAGCGCCCGCGGCTCGTTCGAGGAGTCGAAGACCTTGTCGAGGTTGGTGAGGTGGTCGGCGACCAGCAGGCCCGCGCACAGGCCGAAGAACATGGCGATACCGCCGAGCCGCGGCGTGGGTTCCCGGTGCACGTCGCGCGCACGGATCTCCGGCATCGCGCCGGCCACAATCGCGAACTTCCGCACCGGGCCTGTGAGCAGATAGGTCACCGCGGCCGTGATGCAGAGCGTCAGCAGGTATTCACGCACGGGCTTCCCCACAGGTATCGCTGGCCATCTCAGCCCCACACCCTAGCTTCGTGTGCTTGGCGATGGAGACTTCCGGGTAGCGACGATGGTTGCACGAGTGACCGGCGGGTTGTGTCGCGGCGCCGTACCAGGGGTGTCCCGGAGCGGCGCCGGCCCGTCAGCCGCGGGCGTACGGAGGAAAGCGCGCGGCCAGTTCCCGGACCTCTTCGCGGGTCGCGCGCGGGTCGAGATCGCCGCGTACGACGCCCGCGAGCAACGCCGCGATCTGGGCCGCCTCGGTCTCGCGCATGCCCTGCGTGGTGACGGCGGCGGTGCCGAGGCGCAGGCCGCGCCCGTCGCCGTGCGGCAGCGCACAGGTGTCCAGGACCATCCCGGCGGAGGCCAGCAGGCCGCGGGCGGTCCGCGCCGCGACGCCCAGCGGGGCCGGGTCGACGGTGACGAGGTGGGTGTCGGTGCCGCCCGTGGTGACGCCGCACCCCTCGGCGACGAGCGCGGCGGCGAGCGCGCGGGCATTGGCCACGACCTGGTGCGCGTACCCGGAGAAGGCCGGCTGCGCCGCCTCGCCGAACGCGACGGCCTTCGCGGCGATCGTGTGCATCTGCGCGCCGCCCTGCGTGAACGGGAAGACCGCCCGGTCCACCCGGTCCGCCAGCTCCGCGCGGCACAGCAGCATGCCGCCGCGCGGACCGCGCAGCACCTTGTGGGTGGTGGCGCAGACGATGTCGGCGTACGGGACGGGACTGGGGGCCGCTCCCCCGGCGACGAGGCCGATGGGGTGCGCGGCGTCCGCGATCAGGTAGGCGCCCACGTCGTCGGCGATGGCGCGGAAGGCCGCGTGGTCGATGTGCCGGGGGTAGGAGATCGAACCGCACACGATGGCCTTGGGGCGGTGGGCGCGGGCCGTGCGGCGGACCTCGTCGTAGTCGATGAGCCCGCTGACGGGGTCGACGCCGTAGGGCACGAAGTCGAACCAGCGGCCGGAGAAGTTGGCCGGTGAGCCGTGAGTGAGGTGGCCGCCCGCCGGCAGTCCCATCGCGAGGACCGTGTCGCCGGGGCGCAGCAGCACCGCGTACGCGGCGAGCACGGCCGAGGAGCCGGAGTGCGCCTGCACGTTGACGTGCTCGGCGCCGAAGAGGGCCTTGGCGCGGTCGACGGCGATCCGTTCGGCCACGTCGACGAGTTCGCAGCCGCCGTGGTGGCGGGCGCCGGGGTAGCCCTCCGCGTATTTGTTGGCCAGCGGGGAGCCGAGGGCCTCCAGGACCGCGGGCGAGGTGAAGTTCTCGGCGGCGATCAGCTGGAGGGAGCCGGCCTGGCGGGCCGCCTCACCGGCGATGATCTCGGCCAGCTCGGGGTCTTGGCGCGTCAGCTCCGTGAGGGGCGCGGGTTCGGACGTGACCGGCATCTTTCCAATGTAGGGCCGGGCGGCCCGGGGCGCCTGGGCTCGGGCTACGCGACGCCGGTCAGGGCCCGCACCACCGGGTCCAGCGCCTCGTTGATCTCGCCGCCGACGGAGCGGAAGAACGGCAGCGGGGCGCCGTAGGGGTCGTACACCTCGTCCGCCTCGACGCTCGGTGCGAGCAGCCACCCGCGCAGCGCGGCGGCGGCCCGCACCAGGGACCGTGCGCGCCCCACCACGCCGCCCGCGGCGCTGTCCCGGGGGTCGGGGAGGGTCGCGGGGTCTATGGCCTGCACGAGCCGCGTGAACTCCTTCAGCGTGAACGTGCGCAGGCCCGCGCTGTGGCCCATGGAGATGACCTGGGCGCGGTGGTCGCGGGTCGCGGTCAGCACGAGGTCGGCTCTTATGACGTGGTCGTCCAGGAGCTCGCGGCCGACGAAGCCGGAGGCGTCCGCGCCGAAGTCGGCCAGGACCTGTTCCGCGTTGGCCTCCATCGGCGCGCCCTCGTGGCCCCAGGTGCCCGCGCTCTCCACGACGAGCCCGCCGGCCAGCGGGTCGCCCAGCCGGTCCGCGAGGGCATGCCGGGTCAGCCGCTCGGTGATGGGCGAGCGGCACACGTTGCCGGTGCTGACGTGGAGGATGCGGAAGCAGTCGCCGGGGAGCGGATGCGCCCCGTAGTCGGTGCCTATGCCACGCCCCGTCTCAGGGGCTGTCAATTCGCCACCTCGAGGTCGGGTACGACCTTGCGCAGCTCGTCGGCGCTGAGGGCACCGGCGCGCAGCAGCACCGGGACCTTGCCGGTGACGTCGACGATCGACGAGGGGACGATGCCGGGGGTGGGGCCGCCGTCGAGGTAGACGGAGACGGAGTCGCCAAGCATCTCCTGGGCGGCGTCGCAGTCCTCCGGCGAGCGGTGGCCGGTGAGGTTGGCGGAGGAGACGGCCATCGGGCCGACCTCGTTGAGCAGTTCGATGGCGACCGGGTGCAGCGGCATGCGGACGGCGACGGTGCCGCGGGTCTCGCCCAGGTCCCACTGGAGGGACGGCTGGTGCTTGGCGACGATCGTCAGGGCGCCGGGCCAGAACGCGTCGACCAGCTCCCAGGCCATCTCGGAGAAGTCCGTGACGAGGCCGTGCAGCGTGTTCGGGGAGCCGATGAGGACGGGGCTCGGCATGTTGCGGCCGCGGCCCTTGGCCTCCAGGAGGTCGCCGACCGCCTCGGCGGTGAACGCGTCGGCGCCGACGCCGTAGACGGTGTCGGTCGGCAGCACGACGAGTTCGCCGCGGCGGACGGCGGACGCGGCTTCACGCAGACCGGTTGCGCGGTCGGTAGCGTCGTTGGTGTCGTAACGCCGTGCCATCTAGCGGGCCTCCTGCTCTGCGTACTGCTCGACATACTGCTGGATGTACTGCTCGGACCGCTCGGGTGCGTGCCGTGCGGCGTGCGGCGCGTGGGTCACGGCATCGCCTTGCGGGCGGTGGCGAACCGCGGCCGGTTGTTCAGGTCGGGGTGGTCGGCGGCGTCCGCCCAGCCCCGCTCCTCGGTGAAGATCCACGGCACCAGGCCGCCCTGGGTGTCCGCGTGCTCGATGACGACGACGCCGCCGGGCCGAAGGAGACGGTGGGCGGTGCGCTCGATGCCGCGGATCAGGTCGAGCCCGTCCTCGCCGGAGAAGAGCGCCATGTCCGGGTCGTGGTCCCGGGCCTCGGGTGCCACGTACTCCCACTCGGTGAGCGGGATGTAGGGCGGGTTGGAGACGACGAGGTCGACCTGGCCGTCGAGGTCGGGGAAGGCCTCCAGGGCGTCTCCCTGGCGCAGGTCGACCCGGGACCCCTCGACGTTCTTCCGCGTCCACTTCAGGGCGTCCTCGGAGAGCTCCACGGCGTGCACACGCGAGCGCGGGACCTCCTGGGCGAGCGCCAGCGCGATGGCGCCGGAGCCGGTGCACAGGTCGACGATGAGCGGCTCCACGACGTCCATGGCGCGCACGGCGTCTATGGCCCAGCCGACGACCGACTCGGTCTCGGGGCGCGGCACGAAGACGCCGGGCCCGACCTGGAGCTCCAGGTAGCGGAAGTAGGCGCGGCCGGTGATGTGCTGGAGCGGCTCGCGGGCCTCGCGGCGCGCGATGACCTCCCAGTAGCGCGCGTCGAAGTCCGCGTCCTTGACGGAGTGCAGCTCGCCCCGCTTGACACCGTGCACGAAGGCGGCGAGCTCCTCCGCGTCGTTGCGCGGCGAGGGCACGCCCGCGTCCGCGAGGCGGCGGGTGGCCTGCGCCACCTCCGCGAGCAGCACGCTGCGGGGGTTGGGGGGCCGCCCCCCGAGATGTCGCTGCACGCTGGTCCTCCGAGCTGATCTACGAGAGTTATGCGGCGGCGAGCTTCGCCGCGGAGTCCGCGTCGACGCAGGCCTGGATCACGGCGTCGAGATCACCGTCGAGCACCTGGTCCAAGTTGTACGCCTTGAAGCCGACGCGGTGGTCGGAGATCCGGTTCTCCGGATAGTTGTACGTGCGGATCTTCTCGGAGCGGTCGACGGTGCGGACCTGGCTGCGGCGGGCGTCCGCGGCCTCCCGCTCCGCCTCCTCCTGCGCGGCCGCGAGCAGCCTGGAGCGCAGGATACGCATCGCCTGCTCCTTGTTCTGCAGCTGGCTCTTCTCGTTCTGGCAGGAGGCCACGACGCCGGTGGGCAGGTGCGTGATGCGCACCGCGGAGTCGGTCGTGTTGACGGACTGGCCGCCGGGCCCGGAGGAGCGGTAGACGTCGATGCGCAGGTCGTTCATGTTGATCTCGACGTCGACCTCCTCGGCCTCGGGCGTGACCAGCACACCGGCCGCGGAGGTGTGGATGCGGCCCTGGGACTCGGTCGCCGGGACGCGCTGCACGCGGTGCACGCCGCCCTCGTACTTCAGGCGGGCCCAGACGCCCTGGCCGGGCTCGGTCGCGCCGTTGCCGCCCTTGGTCTTCACCGCGACCTGGACGTCCTTGTAGCCGCCCAGCTCGGACTCGGTGGCGTCGATGATCTCGGTCTTCCAGCCGACGCGCTCGGCGTAGCGCAGGTACATCCGCAGCAGGTCGCCGGCGAACAGGGCGGACTCGTCGCCGCCCGCGCCGGCCTTGACCTCGAGGATGACGTCCTTGTCGTCGGACGGGTCGCGGGGCACCAGCAGCAGCCGCAGCTTCTCGGTGATCTCCTCGCGCTGCTTCTCCAGCTCCTTGACCTCGGCCGCGAAGTCCGGGTCGTCGGCGCCCAGTTCACGGGCGGTCTCGATGTCGTCGCCGGTCTGCTTCCAGGAGCGGTACGTCGCGACGATCGGGGTGAGCTCTGCGTAGCGCTTGTTGAGCTTGCGCGCGTTGGCCTGGTCGGCGTGGACCGACGGGTCCGCGAGCTTGCCTTCCAGATCGGCGTGCTCTCCGATGAGGTCCTCGACGGCCTCGAACATCTCCGGCTCCTGCGGGTACGGGGTGCTGTGTCATTCCAAGGGCAAAAGGGGTTGCACCGCAAAGCGCCGGTCCCGGTGCCCCAGCGATCGGGGCACCGGAGACCGGCGCTGAAGCCTCGCTACTTGTTGGCAGCGGCAGCCTTGCCGAAGCGGGCCTCGAAGCGGGCCACACGGCCACCGGTGTCGAGGATCTTCTGCTTGCCCGTGTAGAACGGGTGGCACTCGGAGCAGACCTCGGCACGGATGGTGCCGGAGTCGATGGTGCTCCGCGTGGTGAACGAGGCGCCACAGGTGCAGCTGACCTGGGTCTCGAAGTACTCGGGGTGAATGTCGCGCTTCAAGGTGTCTCCTAGGTTCGGGAGGGCGCCGGGTCGCTGACGCGGAATTGCGGGAGCGTGAACCGGAGCCGACGGACCAGTCTGCCAGGACTGGCCGCATCTCCCAAAACCGGGGTACGTCCGGATCTATTCCCCGGGCTGTTCGACGACGCCGTCCGCGGTGCCGGCGGCGGTGCCCCGGCCCGCCGACCTGGGGACGGCCCGGTCGGCCTTCAGCGCCTTCCAGACCTGGTCGGACTTGGCCCGGTCGACCAGGACCCGGTTGGCGTCGGCGGTGTCGTACTGCACCGGCAGCGTCACCATGTTCATGTCGTTCGCGCCGAGGCCCTTGAGCCCGTTCGCGAACGAGGTCAGGTCCTTGACGGAG
This sequence comes from Streptomyces sp. NPDC006552, assembly GCF_040611655.1. Lineage (NCBI taxonomy): Bacteria > Bacillati > Actinomycetota > Actinomycetes > Kitasatosporales > Streptomycetaceae > Streptomyces > Streptomyces sp. NPDC006552. Next base: position 63,478 of record NZ_JBEXOS010000029.1, on the reverse strand, counting down.
GCCAGCTCGGAGTCGGTGGTCACGGTCTTGGTGGCGGTGTCCGCGAGGTCGTACAGCTTCTTGGGACTGCTGAGGACGCCGACGTGCTTGATCTGGTCCATCAGGGCCTTCATGAACGCCTGCTGGAGCTGGATGCGGCCCAGGTCGCTGCCGTCGCCGACGCCGTGCCGGGTCCGGACCAGGCCGAGGGCCTGCTTGCCGTCGAGCTGGTGGGCGCCGGCGGAGAGCTCCAGGTGGCTGTCCGGGTCGTCGATGGCCTTGCGGGTGGTGACCTGGACGCCGCCGAGGTCGTCGACCAGGTCCTGGAAGCCGCTGAAGTCGACCTCGACGTAGTGGTCCATGCGGATGCCGCTCATGGCCTCGACGGTCTTGACCGCGCAGGCCGCGCCGCCGGTGGAGTAGGCACTGTTGAACATCGCGTCGTGCTGCGCCGGGTGCTCGGTGCCGTCCTTGTCGGTGCAGGAGGGCCGCTCGATGAGGGTGTCCCGGGGTATGGAGACGATGCTCGCCTTTTTGTGGCCCTGGTAGATGTGGACGACCATCGCGGTGTCCGAGCGGGCGCTGCCGTCGTCGGTGCCGCCGCCCGCCTTCTTGTTGCTGCCGGCGCGGCTGTCGGAGCCGAGCACGAGGATGTCCTGCGAGCCGTTGTCGACGTTCTCGGGGCGGTCGGCGCCGAGGGCCTGGTTGATGTCGACGCTTTTGATGTTGCCGTTCAGCTTGACGTACACGTACCCGAGGCCGGTGCCGCCGAGGACGGCGACGCCGGCGGCGCTCCAGGCCACGACGCGCAGCGCTCTGCCCCGCCCCGGGCGCGGCTTGCGGCGGCGGCCCTTGGCGCGCCGGCGCCCGGGCTTGCTGTCACGGTCGGGCATGGGCTCCTCGCAGATCTGTGCTTCTTCCGGTCCGCTTTGCTCTTCACTCGGTGTGACGGCGAACCGGCATGAAGGGTTGCACAGCACGGTGTGCGCACAGTGGGACGAATCGGCGACGGAACGTAGCAGGACCACTCTCCCGCACCGCTCTCACCTGCGGCTTTGTGGGCGCGGACCGCATGCTTCTCCCAGGGGCCGGATCCTTGTGTCTGTGGTGAAGGTCTCGGACGCAAACGAAAGGGCTGGGCCCCGCCGCGTCTGCGGCGGGGCCCAGCCCTTCGTACGGAACCCGGTTCCGGGAAGCGTCAGTCGTTGCCGTTGCCCGGCGCCGGCGTCGTCTTCTGGATCTGGAGCAGGAACTCCGCGTTGGACTTCGTCTGCTTCATCTTGTCGAGGAGCAGCTCGATCGCCTGCTGCTGGTCGAGCGCGTGCAGCACGCGGCGCAGCTTCCAGGTGATCGCGAGCTCGTCGCTGCCGAGCAGGATCTCTTCCTTACGGGTACCGGACGCGTCCACGTCCACCGCCGGGAAGATGCGCTTGTCGGCGAGCTTGCGGTCGAGCTTGAGCTCGGCGTTGCCGGTGCCCTTGAACTCCTCGAAGATCACCTCGTCCATGCGCGAGCCGGTGTCGACCAGCGCGGTGGCGAGGATGGTCAGCGAGCCGCCGTCCTCGATGTTGCGCGCGGCGCCGAAGAAGCGCTTGGGCGGGTAGAGCGCGGTCGAGTCGACACCGCCGGAGAGGATGCGCCCGGAGGCCGGGGCCGCCAGGTTGTACGCACGGCCCAGACGGGTGATCGAGTCGAGCAGCACGACGACGTCGTGGCCCAGCTCCACCAGCCGCTTGGCGCGCTCGATGGCGAGCTCGGCGACCGTGGTGTGGTCCTCGGCCGGGCGGTCGAAGGTCGAGGAGATGACCTCGCCCTTCACCGACCGCTGCATGTCGGTGACCTCTTCCGGACGCTCGTCGACCAGGACGACCATCAGGTGGCACTCGGGGTTGTTGACGGTGATCGCGTTGGCGATCGCCTGCAGGATCATGGTCTTGCCGGTCTTCGGCGGGGCCACGATCAGACCGCGCTGGCCCTTGCCGATCGGCGCGACGAGGTCGATGATCCGGGTCGTCAGGACGCCCGGGTCGGTCTCCAGGCGGAGCCGGTCCTGCGGGTACAGCGGGGTGAGCTTGTTGAACTCGGGGCGCCCGCGGCCGGACTCGGCCGCCATGCCGTTCGCCGAGTCGAGCCGCACCAGCGCGTTGAACTTCTCGCGGCGCTCGCCGTCCTTGGGCTGGCGGACCGCACCGGTGACGTGGTCACCCTTGCGCAGGCCGTTCTTGCGGACCTGGGCGAGGGAGACGTAGACGTCGTTGGGGCCCGGGAGGTAGCCCGACGTACGGATGAAGGCGTAGTTGTCGAGGATGTCGAGGATGCCCGCGACGGGAATCAGGACGTCGTCCTCGGAGACCTGCGGCTCGTTGCCGAAGCCCTGCTCGTCGCGGCCGCGCCGGCCACGGCGGTCACGGTAGCGGCCCCGGCGGCCGCGGCGGCCGCCCCCGTCGTCGTCGTAGCCGTCGTCCTGCGGGCCGTTGCCCCGGTCGCGGTCCGGCCGGCCGCCGCCCTGCTGCTGCCGGCCGCCGCCCTGGTCCTTGTTGCCCTGGCCGCCCTGGCCGCCCTGGTCCTCGCCCTTGCCCCGGCGGTCGCGGTCGCGGTTGCCCCGCTCGCCGCGCTCACCGCGGTCGCCGCGCTCACCGCGGTCCCGGCGGTCGCGCCGCTCACGGCGGCCGTCGCTGTTCTCCTGGCCGCCGCCGTCGCCCTTGGGCTCGGCGCCGTCCTGCTTGTCCTGCTTGGGCTCGGTCTTCACGTTCGTCGCCTCGGCCGTGACGGTCTCCGGGCTGCCGCCCTCCGAGGTGGCACGGCGACGGCGCCGCTCACCCGCGGGCTGCTCGTCCCCGGCGCCCTGGCCCGGGATGTCGATCTGCTGCTGCGCGGCGGCCTTCTTCGCCTTGGCGGCGGCGCTGTCGCCGGCCTCGGCCTTCTCCGCCTTGCCGCCCGCGGTGGCCTGCGCGGCGTCGGCCGCGGGCTCCTCGCCGGTGCGGGCCTTGGAGGTGGCCCGGCGCTTCGGCTTCGTCTCGGCGGCGTCGGCGCTCTTCGCGGAGGCGCCGCCACCCGACTGCGCCTCCTTGATGACCTCGATCAGCTGGCTCTTGCGCATGCGCGCGGTGCCCCTGATACCGAGGCCCGATGCGACCTGCTGCAGCTCGGCCAGCACCATGCCGTCAAGGCCGGTACCGCGGCGCCGCCGGGCAGGCGCAGCGGAGGCATCCCCTGCGGACGCGGCGGGCGCGGCAGCGGAGCTGTCGGCAGTCACGCCCATCAGATCGGTGGTGTCGCTCACGAAGGGTCCTTCCCTGGAGCGGGCGTCGGCCTGTCTGGCTCGGCGACCGGTCGTGCTGTCCGGCGGTGGTCCTGCCTGTACGGACCGTGCCGGGGCGGTTGTCCGCCGATGAGGCGGAAGAATTCATTGGTGACGGCGCTTCGCGATTCCGCGGGTGCACTGGATATCTGTGTCACGCGGCTCGGTCACGCCGGTTCCGGAGCATGCTCGCCGGCCTTCAGCACCGCGTCCCCGCAGAGAAGGACGCTGTACGGAAATGCTGGGGAGGCTCCCGGAAGAATGGTTGTCCCTGACGGGGACACACAGCACCTCGCCATGGTGAGGTCGGGTGCAGACTTGAGGTTAACACTACCGGATCCAACAAACATTCCCCCTCTCGTCATCCGGCAACCGTTGTTCGCGATCAATCGGGGTTCGAGCCGAGCGGCAGGACCGTGGCCCCGCCGGCGTCGAGGGGCAGCCGGTTCGCCGCCCAGCCCTCCCCGGCCAGCCGGGCGACCTTGTCGGCCGCCCCGTCCTCCACCAGGGCGATGACCGTCGGGCCCGCCCCGGAGATCATCGCGGGCACGCCGTCGGCCCGCAGCCGCTCCACCAGCGCGGCGCTCTCCGGCATGGCCGGCGCCCGGTAGTCCTGGTGCAGACGGTCCTCGGTGGCCGGCAGCAGCAGCTCGGGGCGCCGGGTGAGGGCCTCGACGAGCAGGGCCGCCCGGCCCGCGTTGGCGGCGGCGTCCACGTGCGGCACGGTGCGCGGCAGCAGGCCGCGCGCCATCTCGGTCAGGACCGGCTTGCCGGGGACGAAGACCACCGGGACGACGGCGGGCGAGGCGTCGAGGCGGACCGCGCGGCCCGCGCCGGACTCCGTCCAGGCGATGGTGAAGCCGCCGAGCAGGCACGGCGCCACGTTGTCGGGGTGGCCCTCGATCTCGGTGGCGAGTTCGAGCAGGGCCGCGTCGTCGAGCCGGGCGTCGCCGCCTATCGTCACGGCGCGCGCGGCGACCACCGCCGCGACGATGGCTGCGGAGGAGGAGCCGAGGCCCCGGCCGTGCGGGATGCGGTTGGCGCAGACGATCTCGAGGCCGCGCGGCTGCCCGCCGAGCAGGTCGAAGGCGGTGCGCAGGGCCCGTACGAGCAGATGCGACTCGTCGCGCGGCAGGGTCTCGGAGCCCTCGCCCGCGATGTCGATGTGCAGCCCGGAGTCGGCGACCCGGACGACGACGTCGTCGTAGAGCCCCAGCGACAGGCCGAGGCTGTCGAAGCCCGGGCCGAGGTTGGCGCTGGTTGCGGGGACGCGCACCCTGACGGCGGCGGCGCGGAACGCGGGACCGGCCATCGCTCGATGACTCTCCTTGAGCTGCGGGACGTTTCGGGAACTTCGAAGACGGCGGGACTGACGAGATCTGCGAGAGGTACGACGGTCGAGGTGTTCGAGAACTTCCGAGACTTCCGATGTCTTGTGCTGCGTACGTCGGCACCCGGGCCGCGAACGACGGAGCCACGGCGGGAGACGCCGGAGAACGACGGAACGGCGGCGGCACCGCGGCATATGCGGCGGGCGGGTTCGGTACAGCCTATCGAAGGAAGGTTCTGTGGCGACATAGGGCGCACAAGAGGCGCACGATGCGTGTCGTAAGCCCCCTGTGCACCCCCGCGGTCGCCGCGCCCGGCCGACGGGCGCCCGGCGCGGCGGACGCGGTCAGGCGAGACCGAGGCGCGACGCCGCGGCGGACGCGTCGACCGGCACGGTGACCGGCTGCGGAGCGCCGGAGACGGCCCAGTCGGGGTCCTTGAGACCGTTGCCCGTGACGGTGCAGACGATCCGCTGGCCCGGGTCGACCTTGCCCTGCTCGGCCGCCTTCAGCAGACCGGCGACGGACGCGGCCGACGCGGGCTCGACGAAGACACCCTCCTGGGACGCCAACAGCTTGTAGGCGCGCAGGATCTCACGGTCCGTCACCTCGTCGATGAAGCCGCCGGACTCGTCGCGCGCGGCGAGCGCGAAGTCCCACGAGGCCGGGTTCCCGATGCGAATCGCAGTCGCGATCGTCGAGGGGTCCTTGACGATCTCGCCGCGCACGATCGGCGCGGAACCGGACGCCTGGAAGCCCCACATACGAGGTGTACGCGACGCGACCGAGTCGGCGGCGTACTCCTTGTAGCCCTTCCAGTAGGCCGTGATGTTGCCCGCGTTGCCGACCGGCAGGACGTGGATGTCGGGCGCGTCGCCGAGCGCGTCGACGATCTCGAACGAGGCCGTCTTCTGGCCCTCGATGCGGAACGGGTTGACCGAATTGACCAGCGCCACCGGGTAGTTCTCCGACAGGCTCCTGGCCAGGTTCAGGCAGTCGTCGAAGTTCCCGTCGACCTGGAGGATCTTCGAGCCGTAGACCAGGGCCTGGCCCATCTTGCCGAGCGCGATCTTGCCGCGGGGCACGAGCACGGCGCAGACCATGCCGGCGCGCACGGCGTAGGCCGCGGCGGACGCCGAGGTGTTGCCGGTGGAGGCGCAGATGACGGCCTGCGCGCCTTCCTCCTTGGCCTTGGTGATGGCCATGGTCATGCCGCGGTCCTTGAAGGAACCGGTCGGGTTGGCGCCCTCCACCTTCAGGTGGACCTCGCAGCCCGTGCGCTCGGAGAGCACCTGCGCCGGCACGAGCGGCGTGCCGCCCTCGCGCAGCGACACGACCGGCGTGGTGCCGGTCACCGGGAGCCGGTCCCGGTACTCCTCGATGATGCCGCGCCACTGGTGGGTCATTCCGGTCATCGCTGCTACTCCCCTTCGACACGCATGATGCTGGCGACACCGCGCACGGTGTCGAGCTGACGCAGCGCGTCCACGGTCCCGGTGAGGGCCGCGTCCGCCGCGCGGTGGGTGACGACGACGAGAGACGCCTCGCCGCCCGCCCGTCGTCCGCCACCACCCTGTTCGATGGCGGCTTCGTCGCCGCTGCTCTTCCGTACCGACTGCCGCACGGTGTCGATGGAGACACCGTGCTCGGCGAAGACGGTCGCCACCTGGGCGAGCACACCCGGCTTGTCGGCCACGTCGAGGCTGATGTGGTACCGCGTCACGGAGTCGCCCATGGGTGAGACGGGCAGTTGCGTGTACGCGGAGTCGCCGGGTCCCGTCGCGCCGTTGAGGCGGTTGCGGCAGACGGCGACGAGGTCGCCGAGAACGGCGGACGCGGTGGGCGAGCCGCCGGCACCGGGTCCGTAGAACATCAACTGCCCGGCCGCCTCGGCCTCGACGAACACGGCGTTGTACGCGCCGCGCACGGAGGCGAGGGGGTGGTCGAGCGGAATCATGGCGGGGTGCACGCGCGCGGTGACCGAGCCCCCGTCGGCGGCCCGCTCGCAGATGGCGAGCAGCTTGATGGTGCAGCCCATCTCCTTCGCGGACGCGAAGTCGGCGGCGGTCACCTCGGTCATGCCCTCGCGGTACACGTCGTCGAGGCGGACGCGGGTGTGGAAGGCGATGCCGGCCAGGATGGCGGCCTTGGCGGCCGCGTCGAACCCCTCGACGTCGGCGGTCGGGTCGGCCTCGGCGTACCCGAGCGCGGTGGCCTCGTCGAGGGCTTCCTGGTATCCGGCGCCCGTGGAGTCCATGGCGTCGAGGATGAAGTTGGTCGTCCCGTTCACGATGCCGAGGACGCGGTTGACCTTGTCCCCGGCGAGGGACTCGCGCAGCGGCCGGATCAGCGGGATCGCGCCGGCCACGGCCGCTTCGTAGTACAGGTCGCGGCCGTGCTCGACGGCGGCCGCGTGCAGGGCCGCGCCGTCCTGGGCGAGCAGCGCCTTGTTGGCCGAGACGACGGAGGCGCCGTGCTCGAAGGCGGTGGTGATCAGGGTCCGCGCGGGCTCGATCCCTCCGATGACTTCGAGCACCACGTCGATGTCGCCCCGTTTGACGAGGGCGGTGGCGTCGGTGGTCACCAGGGCGGGGTCGATGCCCTCGCGCACCTTGGAGGGGCGGCGCACAGCGACTCCGGCGAGCTCCAGCGGAGCACCGATACGGGCGGCGAGGTCGGCGGCGTGCGTCGTCATGATGCGCGCCACCTCTGAGCCGACTACCCCGCAGCCCAGCAGCGCCACCTTCAGCGGACGCGTACGCATCATCCGACCTCGTTTCCTCTACTACTTCCGCCGCCGCGCCTGCTCGCGCGGTTCTCTACGGTCTTCGGTTCTCTACGGTTCTCTACGGTTCTCTAACGGTGCAACCAGTCTCACCCACCGGACCGGGCTTTCTGTCCCCGGTCCGGATGATGAGACAGATATTTCATCATCCGACGTCGAGACGCAGGAGATCTTCCTCCGTCTCGCGCCGCACGATCACCCGGGCCTCGCCGTCGCGCACGGCGACGACCGGCGGGCGCAGCGCGTGGTTGTAGTTGCTGGCCATGGAGCGGCAGTACGCGCCCGTGGCCGGGACCGCGATGAGGTCACCGGGGGCGATGTCCGCCGGCAGGAAGGCGTCCTTCACGACGATGTCGCCGCTCTCGCAGTGCTTGCCGACGACGCGGACCAGCATCGGCTCCGCGTCGGAGCGGCGGGAGACGAGGGCGACCGTGTACTCGGCGTCGTAGAGCGCGGTCCTGATGTTGTCCGACATGCCGCCGTCGACGGAGACGTACGTGCGCAGCCCGTCGAGCGGCTTGACCGTGCCGACGGTGTAGAGCGTGAAGGCGGTCGGCCCGACGATGGCGCGCCCCGGTTCGACGGAGATCCGCGGCGTCGCCAGCGAGGCCGCGTCGCACTCGCGCGTGACGATCTCCTCGAGCGCCTTGGCGATCTCCTGCGGCTCGCGGGGGTCGTCCTCGCTGGTGTACGCGATGCCGAGGCCGCCGCCGAGGTCGATCTCCGGCAGCTCGACGCCGTGCTCGTCGCGCACCTCGGCGAGCAGGCCGACGACGCGGCGGGCGGCGACCTCGAAGCCCGCCATGTCGAAGATCTGCGAGCCGATGTGCGAGTGGATGCCGATGAGTTCGAGGCCATCGAGCTTCAGGGCCCGCCGCACGGCCTCCGCGGCCTGGCCGCCGGCCAGCGCGATACCGAACTTCTGGTCCTCGTGCGCGGTCGCGATGAACTCGTGGGTGTGCGCCTCGACGCCCACGGTCACCCGGATCTGCACGCGCTGACGCTTGCCGAGGCTGTCGGCGATGTGCGCGACGCGGACGATCTCCTGGAAGGAGTCGAGGACGATGCGCCCGACGCCGGCCTCGACGGCGCGCTCGATCTCCTCCTCGGTCTTGTTGTTGCCGTGGAAGGCGATGCGCTCGGCGGGCATCCCGGCGGAGAGGGCGGTGGCCAGTTCGCCGCCGGAGCAGACGTCGAGGTTGAGCCCCTCCTCGTGCAGCCACCGCACGACGGCGCGGGAGAGGAACGCCTTGCCGGCGTAGAAGACGTCGGCGCCCGGCCCGAAGGCGTCCCGCCAGGCGGCGCACCGGGCGCGGAAGTCGGCCTCGTCGAGGAAGTAGGCCGGGGTGCCGAACTCCTCGGCGAGCCGGGCCACCTCGATCCCGCCGACGCGCACGCCACCGTCGGCGCTACGGGTCACGGTCTGCGCCCACACCTTCGGATCGAGGGCGTTGAGGTCGGTGGGCGGGGCGGTGTAGTGCCCGTCGGGCAGCACGTCGGCGTGACGGGGGCCTGCGGGGTGTGCGGAACGGCTCATGACTGCGGGGCGCTCTCTTCGTCTTCTCTACAGGTGTGCGGGGGCGTCGATGCCGAGCAGGGTCAGGCCGCCGGCCAGCACCGTCCCGACGGCTTCGGCGAGCGCGAGCCGGGCGCGGTGGGCGGCCGAGGGTTTCTCCTCACCCTGGGGCAGCACGGTGGCGTCGAGGCGCGCCAGAAAGAGACCGGCGACCTCGACGAGGTGCCGGGCGAGCCGGTCCGGGGCGCGGTGGCGGGCGGCGTCGCGCAGGACGCGGGGGTGATCGGCGAGGGCGGCGAGCAGGTCTTCCTGACCGTGCACGGCACCGGGCTCGGCGCTGAACCCCAGGTCGGCGGCGTTGCGGCGCAGGGCGTGGGTGCGGGCGTGTGCGTAACGGACGCGGAAGAGGGGGTTGCTGTCCCGCTGGAGGAGGTGCGGGTTGTCCCGCTGCTGGTCGCCGAGGTGCGGGGGGTCGTGCGGAGCGGGATGGAGCAGGGCCCAGCGGGCGGCGTCGCGGCCCAGGGAGACGGGGTCCAGGGCGGGGGGGCCGGCGGGGGTGCGGGGGCGGGCTGGGGTGGGGCGGATGGTGAGGGTGCCCGGGGTGTCTGGGGTGCCCGGGGTACGGGTGGCGGCGTCGACCTCGACGCCGAGGATCCGGGTCCACTCCGGGCGGGGCGCGGCGTCGCAGCTCGTCCGTACGGGGGTGCCCTGGGAACGCAGGATGCGGGCGGTGGCGTCCATGACGACGAGGGCCCGGATCTCGTGGGGGGCGTGGAGCGGGACGGGGTGGGGCTGGGGGGTGGGGGGTGTGTAGGGGGCGGGCCCATCGGGGTCGGGCCCGCCGAAATGATCAGGCTCATCGTGCTCATCGTGCTCATCGTGCTCATCGTGCTCATCGTGCTCATCGGCGAACCCGTAGCGGGGGCCGCTGCGCAGGATGCGGGTGACGAGGGCGGAGGCGGCGGAGTCCCGCAGGCGGAGGTTGAGGAACCCGGGGCCGGTGACGCTGACACCGGCGATGCCCTCGCTCTCCCCCAGATAGACCTTGAGGACCTCGGCGACGTGCCGCGGGGGCCGACCGGCGGGCCGGGCGAGCTGCAACGCGGCGTTCGTGGCGTAATCCCCGTACCCGCCGGGCCGGGGCCGCTCCACGACGATCCGCCCGGCACCCGGCTCCGCCGCGGCAGCATCGAGCTCACCATCGTCGACCGCGCGCCGCACGGCACGCAGGACGGTGTGGGAGAGCTCTGCGGGGGTCACGGGGTCAAGCGTAGGGGAGGAGGGGGGTGGGTAGGCGAGTTCATTTGGCGGATGGTCCGGGATACGGACGGGTGGGCGCCGCCCGGGGCCGGATCAGGCTCGGCCGGGGTGGGGGGATCGGCGGGGGTGGGCCGGGCTCGGCTCGGGGTGTAGGGCGTCGGTAGATCGGCCGCACGCCGGGAGCGGGCTGGGTGACGGGGAGAGGCTGACGGGCGACGAAGTCAACCGAATGCCGAACGGAAACCTCATCCAGACCTCAGCTGTCCGCGATACCGCCGGCGCCGGAGCCGGCGCCACCGCCACCGTCCTCCTCCACCGCGGCGACGGTCCCACCCTCCGAGGAGACCGATGACGCGGAGGATGCAGAGGCGAGGGAGGCAGGGGACGCGGGCGCTACGGGAGATGTGGACGCCGACGCGGAACGCCCCTGCGCACACAACTTCCGTACAACGCCCACGAGTTCATTGGGCTCGAAGGGCTTGGCGAGGAAGGCGTCGACACCGGCTTCGAGCCCGCTCTCCACTTCGTACTGCGAACTCGCGCTGACGACGACGATGGGGAGCCCGCTGGTCCGCGCGTCCTCGCGCAGGTACGCGGCAGTACGCATACCGTCGAGACGCGGCATGACCACGTCCAGCGTGACGACATCGGGCCGCACCTGATGCACCACGTCCAGGCATTCGGCACCATCGGCCGCGGTCACGACCTCGAAGCCCTCAAGCTCGAGGTTGACCCTGATCAGTTGCCGGATGACCTTGTTGTCGTCGACAACGAGGACCCGGCCGGTAGCGCCTGGCACAACTCGAGAGTAGGTCGGCACCGGCCACCGCGTCCGGGTTTTCCCCACTTCCACCCCGTACAGGGGAACTGGGCCGCCCCCACCCCCTCCCCCGGGCCCGCTCCCGGCCCGTAATACCTGTTCATGAGGACCCCGGATGAGCTGGTAGGGTTCTACCCGTCGCCGCACACCAAGCGGCACACGCCCCCGTAGCTCAGGGGATAGAGCAACGGCCTCCGGAGCCGTGTGCGCAGGTTCGAATCCTGCCGGGGGCACCTCTCATGAGGTGCCCAAAGACCCCGTCACCAGCGGAAACGCTGAGGCCGGGGTCTTCGCGTATGTGCAGGCAGATGCAGTCCGAAGCGGCTCCATGTCAGGGTCTGTGGACGAGGCGTGGACGGGATCTTGAGGCATTCCCGCAGGTGACGCCGCGCATCGAAGCCAAGCAGCTGTGCCGCTCGCTATCGTCGTCCCGGCATTGGATGGCGCCGCGGGTGGGAAGCCTGAGCGTTGCTCAGTGCTGTCGCGCCGCCTTCGACCGCCGCGGGCGGACAGACGATCGGACGAGGTGGGGGATCTCGTGGACGTGACCACGCTTGCAGTCGCGCTTATCGGCGTCGGAGGAACACTGGGCGGAACCCTGGGCGGGGCACTGCTCAGCCAGCGCGTCACCCGGGAGCAGAACCAGCGCGCGGATCGGGAACGAGCAGAAGACCGTCACGACCGAGCGCAAGAAGCCAGACGGGATCTCTACGCCCGCCTGAACACCACGGCGCGCGCTTACCGAGTCGCTGCCCGAGACTCCGTCCGAGCAGCTGAGCGCGGTGAAAGCATCGAGCCAGCAGTCCTGGCAACCGCCAAGGACGCTTGGTTGGAGCAATACTCTTCGGCGCAGATGGCGCTGCCGAAGGATGTTCACGAGGTTGCCTCGACCCTCAACAGGGCGCTCGGAGTCGGATACTCCGTCGTCAAGCAGCTGCCGAGCAGCCCTGCCCCAGCCGAGTCGTACAACCGTGCCAAAGCTTGGTTCAGCGGCCCAATGTCCGACGGGGTGTACCTGTTGCGGGTCACCCTGCGCCATGACCTCGGCGTCGAGGTCGAGCCTAACTTCGAGCACACCCGTACGCGGATGCTCACTGTGCTCGACACAGAGCGTAGGAGTCTTGAGCGGCAACTCATCTCCGAACAGGCTCAGGCCACCAGGCCCGTTTAACAGGCCTGGCAGGCAACAAGGCTCCCGGATATCGCGCCACAGGCCTCAAACACGAGCAAAAGTCATGTCGTCCTTGGCAAGACCTGGCTCCAGGCCTGTCGATGGCGTGCGACGCCGTACACCTGCTCTACCTGCTCGGCCGTCAGCACCCCTGAGAGCGGCGCCAGCGCCGCCACCTCACGCTCCTTGTACACGCGCACGCTGAGCTGTGTCGCGACCACCTTGAGATCGGTCACGCCGACGAAAACGAGCACCGGCTCCACCGATACAGAGAACCCGCAATAGTGCTCAAGCACTCGGCCTACTCGCTTGGCTTCCGCCCGGCTCTTGCGCGCGTATGGTGCCGGCTTTCCGTGATCGACCTTCACGGAGTCATCGCCGACCCAGACAGCCCTTTTGTGGTGGTGCTTCGTATTGATACTGAACACGCCACCGGGACCGATCAGCAAGTGATCGACATCCACCTTGTCGGCCAGAGGGATGGAGTGCAGGACGCGCCAGCCGTGGCGCGATAAGCGGTTCAGCTCTGCTCCCACCCTCTTCTCCCCCGCCAGGCCCTTCCGCCAGGAGTCCCACTCTGCAGGGCGCCGCAGGAGCTGCGAGACGACTCGCTTGATCAGGCCGGGCCCGGATTTGTCGAGCAGAGACTCTCCGGGACGGTTGGCGGACAGGTCGTCGGCCGCCGTCAGAGGCGGCAGCAGCGGGGGCACCTCAGCCTCGGGCGTCCTGGGCGTCGCGTGTGGCGGGACCGGTTCGGGGTTGTTCCGTAAGTGGTCTGTCAGTACGGCGATCACGTCGTCGCGATACTCGGCGACCAGGACTGTGATGTCCCCCGTCTTCACATCCGCCCAGCCGACCGCCGTGCCATCAGGCAGGTTCGCGTACAGGCGATCATGTCCGTACCGCTTCCAGCGCGTGACCTTCAGCTCCACGAGTCCCCCCTCGTCCGCTCTCGGCTCGAAGCGTCGCAGCAGGTAGGGCTCAAGACGAGAGAGGCCCCGGACAAGTTGTCCGGGGCCTCGGTGGGGTGCAGGGTGTCTCACTCGTATTCGCGGAGCAGATCCTCGATACGCCGGTTGGCGACGTCCTGCCGTCCGTCGAGGCACTTCGCGTAGCGGGTCAGCAGGACCTCGACGCTGTTGCCGGCGCGCTCGGCCACCTCGGTCGGCTCAACCCCCGCATTGAGGTTCTTCGAGTTGGCCACCGATCGGGTGATGGGCCGTGAAGCGCAACGAGCGAGGCCCCCGGACCGTTGATCGAGATGTCTGACGTCTCAATCTCGTTGCTCGGGGGCCTCGTCGGTCATCCATCCTGCCGCACTCGACCTGCCGCACGCACTCGTGGAGTGGGTCAGCATGCTGATCGTCACCCGTGAAGGCGACCGACGCTGTAAGCTCCGGCCGTCCCAGTGCGCGATGGTGGCACTGGTGTACCCCCTGCTCGACGGCACCCTCGCCGAGTGCGACCGGGTCGGCGACGGCCGAGCCGATTACTCCCACAAACACCGGCGCCACGCCGTGAACGTGCAGGTCGTCACCGACCCCGCTGGTCGGCTGCTGTGGCTCTCGCCCGCCCTGCCGGGGCGCACTCACGACCTGACCGCCGCACGCACCCACCGGATCATCCGCATCTGCGAGCGCCAGGTCGTTCCGATCGTGGCTGATCTCGCCTACCAGGGCGCCGGGCCCTGGCTGACCACCGGCATCAAACGCAAGCCTCTGCAGGAACTCACTCCCACCGACAGGACCCGCAACCGTGCCCTGGCCGCGGCACGAGCACCCGTCGAACGAGGCGTCGCACGCCTGAAGTCCTGGCGGATCTTCCGCAGCTCCCGATGCAGCCCCAATCGCATGACGTCAATCGCCAAGGCCATCCTCACACTGGAGGGGCAACGCTGAAGAAGCTCACTGGAAGCGACTGGAGTACAACCACCCTTGGGTGATCGAGCTGTCTGCGCTGCTCCAGACCATGCCGATCTACCCCGAAGCAGCACGCACCGAGCTGTTCCGGAATCCCAACGGCGTGGCCCGCAAGACCGTCAACATCACGTGCCGACACGCGGACTACCCCGGGAAGCCAACTAACGGCAACGCACTCGATGTCGCAGTCCTGAACGATTTCCTAGCCCGGCCGGTCGGGATGACGAAGATGGCTCAGCACATCCGAGACGGCCTCACCGCAGGTGAATTCCAGGCCGTACCGCCGGGGGTCAGAGGAGGAAGACGACTACAGCGCACCCGAGGGCAGGTTGTTGATACGCCGCCACAAGAGTCGTGAGCGGGACAAACGGCTGCGCAAGAAGAAGATTGACGCCGTGCTGCGTCAGGGCCACCGCCTCGCCTGTGCGGCATGCGGCTTCGACTTCGAGGCGACGTACTGCCCGCGGGGCACGGGATAGATACATTGAGTGTCATCACGTCGTGCCCTTGCACGAGGCCGGCGAGGGGCGGACCAAGCTCAGCGATCTTGCACTGACCTGTGCCAACTGCCACCGATGATCCACCGCCACGCCCCGTGGCCTAACCCCAACGAACTCCGAGAATTCACCCGGGAAGCAGCGCTTCAAAGCGGCGCACAAATTCCCGACCTGCAATGAACCGCGAAGCTCAGCCCTTCATCCAAGACTCTGAATGCCACCGGCTCGCCGCCGCTAGTCGATTGACATCAGATTGCGGGGGCCAACCCGCGGGCCAGACCTCCGCAAGTCCGGAACTTAGCTGACGTTTGGATACTATTGAGGACGGGCGACAAAAGCTGACCAGTAGCGACTAGAACAAACGACCCAACTGAGCAGGACCACTGGATACCAGCTCACCCGTATCACCGGCCTCATAAGCGCGTACATGGTCAGTGAGGCATTGCCCAATCACCTCACCGAGGCGTACCGGGACAGCGTTGCCAATCATCCGTCCCAGTCGGCTGAAGGTTACCTGCTCACCCCGCTTGAGGAACTTGTAGTCCCGAGGAAATGTCTGCAGCATCGCTGCTTCACGGAGCGAGATTGCGCGATCTTGAGTGGGATGCCCGAATCGCCCATTCCCGTAACCAAAGCACTGCGTGGTAATGGTAGGCGCCGGCGCATCCCACTCCATGCGCCCATAGACGCTCGGATAGGTTGAGCCGGTCTTTTTGCGGTGACAAGCCGCGATCAATTTCGGATCCCAGTCGCGCCAGGTACCTCCCGGCTTAGAGGCCTGGATCCGCTTCATGTTGGTTTCACTAAGAGATGAGGCAATGTGCAAGGAATCCCCCGGATGCTGCCCCCCCGCGGCAATCGGCGGAAGCTTGCCGATCTCATCGCGAACCGTTCGCGGTGATTGCACGAACTGTGGCGTGAGGTCTAGTCCGTGTGCACCGAGCTTAGAAGCCAGAAGAACAAGCCGCTTGCGGGACTGAGGAATTCCGATTTTTGTGCACTCGACCTTTGCCCAGCTTACGGAGTATCCATTTAGTGACTCTAGGAACTCTGAGAAAACTCCATGGTCCGCGAGCTGTACAACATTCTCCATGGTCACAAGATCAGGCTGCAGGTCAGCAACAATGGATCCGAAATTGAGGACGAGACGCCAATCCATGCCTCGCTTCTTGCTTCGACCTTTTTGGCTGTAAGTCGAGAAAGGCTGACACGGTGCGCAGCCAGCGAGAAGAGAGTACTTCCCATCAGCGAAATATGGCTTAAGGTCGGCAGCCTTGAGATCTTTGACGTCCCGCTCAATGAATGGCGCCGAGTTGTTGGCCTCAAACGGATAACGGCAATGCGGGTCTAGGTCAACGCCAGCCGTGACGTTGATTCCACTACGCACCAGACCATGAGTGAGCCCTCCGACACCGCAAAACAGATCAACCGCTGAAATGGTAGGGGAGTCATCACTCATGCCGTATCACCGCTCGGTCTGCTATCTGGTCGGAGGAAATTATGGGAATCGATGTAATCTCTAAAGCATGTGATCACTTCACGTAGGTACGCCTCTACGCACTGTGACATCTCACGCAGCTCCCGCACTACGACGCCATCCGCGCAGTCCACGAACGAGATCGAACCGTGAGCCAGGCCGTTCCTGCGGCTCTTGACCAGCTGGAGTGGGCCGAGCCCATCACGCCGCTTCCGCTTAACGCTAGCTTGCGTTGTTACACTCAGCGACAAGGGGCAACCCAGGCGCTCGGCCATCTTGTAGATTACCTCATCGTCCCAGTTGCCTCCGCCACCGACGTCTATGACGAACGGCTTGACCGGTAGCTGCTGAACAATGTGCGTACTCATCTCAAGTGCGTGCTTTAGCCGACTCGGCGCAGACATGTCTGCGTGAGTACGAGCAGTGGACCTAACCCATTCCTGCAGAAGATGGTCGTTCAGCTGATGCGGCAGCCAGGTTCCGGCAGAGGACGTCGCTTCAGTCAGCTCGGAGACACATCTCGCCATTGTGGCTTCTACCAGATTATAAAGCTGCAGATAGACGCTCGAATAGAGAATTCTCTGCTGCTTAGCAGTGATTCTGTACTCGGACACGGCAAGGCGAGGAATTCCGTTTTGGGTAGCCTCCTCAAGCTTCTCAAGGAAGTCGACGTAGGAATCAACCTCACTGAACCGCTCCTCGAAGAACGGGAAAAGGTCCGCAGTGCTCATGCTTCCACCAGCTTTTCGCGCACGAACCCAATTCGCCCCTCCAGACGCGAACGGGCATTCGCTCCGTCAGATCCAGTGATCTCCACGAAAGCACTGCTTGTGAGCCACTCTGTGACGTTGAATCGCTCTCGCCCGAAATCTTTGATCTCAGGGCGCTCTTGCAATGCTTGATAGGAGCCGAGGATGATGGATTCATATCGTGCGCGAGGTGTGGCCTTGCCGTTCGATGTCTTCCGGAAACCATAGGGGAAGACCCTACTTACGAACTCCAACGTATCGCGAAAACGTCGACTGTAGGAAATCGACAAAGTCGAGTCAGTCGCAAAAGCAAGGTTCATTTTCTTCGCGTATTTAAAAATGAAATCAGATGGACGATCCTTGTAGTCACCAAGGCCATCTCCATAGGCAAAGAACCGCGTCACCAGTTCGTCATACCCACGCTCGTCCTTCTGCTTTTTACTCATCGGAGCAAGGGAATGGAGAAGCTGGTCGTCGGCAAGCTCGATCACTAGGTCCAGGAATGGGCCAGCAAGCGCCCCACGCCGTACTTCTGCCTTGTTTGCAATCTTGCTGCCAGTATTGATGCGCTCAAACATGTCGAGCCGTGCCGCTTCATCTGCGTGCTCGTTAAGAACGATTCCCCTAATCGACTTATTCTTGATCTTCCTCTGGCGAGATTCAGGCAGGTCAGTAAACCTGAAGCCGGAAATATTCGGGAGCTGGTCGAGCTCTCCAAGGCGGAAGTCACCTAGGATGAACTCCTCCAGTGTACGGAGCCGTTGAGACCCGTCCACCACTTCCAGCTTGCCTGTGTCCTCCATCTCCCAGAAAAACACAAACGGGATGGGCAGTCCCATGATGACCGATTCGAGAAATTTCGACTTACGCTCGGGCTCCCAGGTGAACTCTCTCTGGTAGCGAGGCACGACATACTCATTCGCCCGCATCTTGTTAGCCAAGATCTCGACCGTGTATTCGGTGATGTAAAAGTCGATGCGCTTGGATTGCTCCACGATCTGCTGCTCGGCAGCGGCCTGCTCCTCCGGGCCGATCAGGATGTCACCGTTCGTCATCATTCATCCCCCACCTACGAGTTCCGCCACACCAACTAGCCCACCTGATACACGATCATGCCACGCTCTGTCAGGTCGTTTCCAAGGTTCGCCTCCGGTGCCTGGCACGCGTCGCCCGGGGCCGGCATCTCGCGCAGCTAGGCACAGCCACTCGCCTGCAGTCGCTGCGGTAGGTCATCCTCGACGGGGACTCGAAGCATGCCGACTTCGGCACAGGGGCTGCGCACTATTCGTGGACTGGTCCGCACCCGAATGCCCTCCACACTGCACTGACCTCGTGGATCGCGACTAGATGACACACCCTCCGGAGCCGTGTGCGCAGGTTCGAATCCTGCCGGGGGCACAGAAGCCGGGACAGCGTGATCAAGTCGCCGACCAGCTGAAGTGCCACATACGAAGAGCCGGATCCAGGATCACTGGGTCCGGCTCTTCGTCGTAGTCACGCCCGTCGAGTCTCAGCCGCGCACCTCGCGCACCAACTCGTCCGCGTCATCGCTCGGTTCCAGGACGAACCCGAAGCCGGAGCGGCTCAGTAGGGTCGCCAGGGTGTTGACGTGCTCGGGGTCTGTCACGCCGTTCAGTAGGACCTCTTCCCCCTCCAGCGGATCGAGTTCGAGCCGTGCCCAGCTCGTCCACACCTCGTAGCCGTCGTAGGACGACGAGCGTGATGACCAGCCCGCGCGGACGAACGCAGCGGCTACGGGGGCGGCGTCTCGGCAAGCGCGTGCGATACCGCTGATGTTGTTGGCGGCGTCGTGCCAGTGGGGAGCGAGGTCCGGGCCGTCGTCGGATAGGTCCATCGTCGGATTGTTGCGCGTCTGCTCGGCGGCACCAACACGGGCCCCGTCCGACTTGCGGGGCGATGTCCGGCTCGCTCGCGTCGGTGGGTGTGACAGCCGCCACCCATCGTCGGCTCAGGTTTACGCGTGCCTCGGTGGGTGACTACGGTGCGTGGGATGTCGCGCAGCCACTTGAATCCCGCAAACCTGAGAAGACGCGAATTCGGGAGCCGGGGTTCCACGCGGGAGGGATCGTGAGCGAACCGGTAAGGCTGGTCCGCTCGCGGGCGCCGTTGCCTGCGCAGAGTGGCGACGTCACGGCCCCGCCCGTGCGCAGCGAGGCGGTCTCCGCCGCCGCGCCCAAGCCCGGCAAGAAGCGGGACGCGTACTTCGACAACGCCAAGTACCTGGCGATCGTGCTGGTCGCCATGGGGCACGCCTGGGAGCCGCTGCGCGGTGACAGCCGGGCCGCGTCCGCCCTGTACATGACCGTGTACGCCTTCCACATGCCGGCGTTCATCGTCATCTCCGGCTACTTCTCGCGCAGTTTCGACGCGAGCCCGGAACGGTTGAAGCGGCTGGTCACCGGGGTGGCCGTGCCGTACGTCGTCTTCGAGGTGGCGTACACGCTGTTCAAGCGGACAGCCGGGGGCGACCCCGATTACCCCTTCAGTCTGCTCGATCCCTGGTACCTGACCTGGTTCCTGATCGCGCTGTTCGTGTGGCGGCTGAGCACCCCGCTGTGGAAGGTGATCCGCCGGCCGCTGCCGGTGGCCCTCGGCGTCGCGGTGCTCGCGTCGGTCTCCCCCGACATCGGTGACGACCTGGACCTCCAGCGCGTCCTGCAGTTCCTCCCCTTCTTCGTGCTCGGCCTGTGCCTCAAGCCGGAGCACTTCCGGCTGGTGCGGCGGCGGGAGGCGCGCCTGCTGGCGGTGCCGGTGTTCGCGGCCGCCCTGCTGTTCGCCTACTGGGCGGCGCCGCGGATGAACGCCGCCTGGTTCTACCGGCGGGACAGCGCCCAGGAGTTGGCGGCGCCCGGCTGGAGCGGTGTCGTGATGACGCTCGCCATGTTCGGCTGCTCGATGCTGCTGGTCGCCTGTTTCCTGGCCTGGGTGCCGGGACGCAAGCTGTGGGTCACCGCACTGGGCGCGGGCACGTTGTACGGCTATCTGCTGCACGGTTTCCTGGCCAAGGGTTCCCGGTTCTGGGACTGGTACGACGTGCGGTGGGTGCATACGGCGCTCGGTGAGATCGGGGTGACCCTGATCGCCGCGTCCGTCATCACCGTGCTGTGTACGCCGCCGGTGCAGCGGATGTTCCGGTTCGTGATGGAACCGAAGATGGAGTGGGCCTTCCGGCGGGACGCCGCGGCGGTGGCCCGGCGGCGGTGATCGGATTGATCGCCGAGGACTCCAGCGGCTTCGCAGCCTGAGGAGCGGCGCGAGGGTGGTCCCGGGCCACCCTTGCGCCGTTCCTCAGGCCGACGTCTTCTTCCGGGGCTGACTCTTCTTCGCCGCCGACTTCTTCTTCATAGCGGCCGGAGCGGGCTTCTTCGTAGCGGCCGGAGCGGGCTTCTTCGCCGCACCTGCCTTCGATGTCGCTGACTTCTTCGCCGACGACGCCGCAGATGCCGTCTTCTTCGCGGGCGGCGCCGCTTTTCTCGCGGGCGGCTCCGCGCTCTTGCCAGGCTTCTTCCTGGGTGCCGTCTTCTTTCGGGAGCGGCCCGCGATCGAGGTCACCTCGGCCATGTCCCCACCGGTGCCGGGCTTCCCCTGCGCCTGTTTCGCGGCCCGCACGCTGCTCTCCAGCGCGGCCATCAGGTCGAGGACCTTGCCTCCGGAGTCCGGCGCCGACGGCGTCTCCGGCACGTCTCCGCCGGCCACCTTCGCCGCGACCATCTCCTCCACCGCGGCCCGGTAGTCGTCGTGCAGAGTCGCCATGTCGACTTCGCCGAGCGTGTCCATGAGGGCGTCCGCCAGGTCGAGTTCGGCGTCGCGCACCGTGACGTGGGTGTCCGGCGCGACCTCCTGTGGCGAGCGGATCTCGTCCGGCCACATCAGCCCGTGCAGGGCGATGACGTCACCGGTGACACGCAGCATGCCGAGCCGCTCACGGCCGCGCAGCGCGAACCTGGCGATGGCCACCTTCTGGCTCTGCCGCAGCGCTTCGCGGAGCAGGGTGTACGGCTTGGTGGCGTGGGCGCCGTTGGCCGAGAGGTAGTACGCGGTGTCCATCTGGAGCGGGTCGATCCGGTCCGCCGGGACGAACGCCAGGATCTCGATCGTCTTCTCCGTGTGGCTGGGCAGCGCCGCGAGGTCCTCGTCGGTGATCGGGACGACCGACCCGTCGGCGTCCACGTACCCCTTGCCGATCTCGGCGGACCCGACCTCCTTGTCCTCCAGCTCGCACACCTTGCGGTAGCGGATGCGTCCGCCGTCCTCCAGGTGGACCTGGCGGAAGGAGACCGCGTGGTTCTCGGTGGCGTTGATCAGCTTGATCGGGATGCTGACCAGACCGAAGGAGACGGCGCCGTTCCAGATGGAGCGCACGAGGTCCTCCCGTTCCGTGATCGTTCCGCGTCGTGCCGTGTCGTCGTGCTGTGTCGTCGTGCCGCGTGGTTGTTCTGCCGTCGTTCTGCCGTCGTTCTGTCGTACCGAGGGTGGCGTGTGGGGCGTTTTGCACGGAATGTCAGAGTATTACGGTATGACGCCCATCACAGAAGTCGAGGGACGGCGGCTGCCGCTCAGCAATCTGGAGAAGGTGCTCTACCCGGCCACCGGTTTCACCAAGGGCGAGCTGCTGCACTATTACGCGACGACGGCGGACGCCCTGCTCCCCCATCTCGCGGACCGCCCGATCTCCTTCCTCCGGTTCCCCGACGGCCCCGACGGCCAGCACTTCTTCGCCAAGAACGTGCCGCCGGGAGCACCCGCCTGGGTGAAGACGGCGGAGGTGCCGCGGTCCGACGGCGTCTCCCGGCAGGTCCTCGTCCAGGACCTGGCGACGCTCATGTGGGCGGCGAACCTCGTCACGGAGTTCCACACCCCGCAATGGCGGGCCGGCGCCCCGGCCCGGGCCGACCGCCTCGTGTTCGACCTGGACCCGGGGGCTCCGGCCGACATCGTCCAGTGCTGCGAGGTGGCCCGGTGGCTGCGCGCACGCCTGTCGGCCGACGGTCTGCACGCGTACGCCAAGACCTCCGGTTCCAAGGGGTTGCACCTCCTCGTCCCCCTGGTCCCGGTCCCGTCCGAGCAGGCCAGTGCCTACGCGAAGACGCTGGCGCAGGAGGCCGAGGCGGCGCTGCCGCACCTCGTCGTGCACCGGATGAACCGCAGCCTGCGCCCCGGCAAGGTGTTCGTCGACCACAGCCAGAACTCCGCCGCGAAGACGACCGCCGCCCCGTACACCCTGCGAGCCCGCACCGAGCCGACCGTGTCGACCCCCGTCACCTGGGACGAGGTCGAGGCCTGCCAGGACGGCGGAGACGCCCGTGACCTGGTGTTCCTCGCCGACGACATCGCGCCGCGGCTCGAACGGTACGGGGATCTGCTCGGGCCGCTGACCGAACCCGGCCGGGCCGGCGAGCTGCCCTCCTGAAGCCCCGCGAACGATCCCTCAGACCCGCCGCCACGTCCCGCGGTCCCGGGCCATCGCGTGCAGCGCCTCCACGTCCGCCGGTTTCAGGTGACCGCCCGTGCGCGCCAGACCGAGCAGCTCCGTGTCGGTCAGCAGACGTACCCCGCGGGGCGGAGCCTGGACCTCCAGGGCGGCTGGTGCCACCAGGACCAGACCGGCCCTGACCTCGGCCGTCAGCGCGAAGGACGCCCGCGACGCGTCCGCCCGCACCCTGCGCAGCAGCGGCTGCGGCTCGCCGCGGCCCGCGGTGACCATCGGGTCGCTCACCCGTACGCGCTGCCGGTGCGCGGGCAGGACGTGCAGCGCGAACAGTCCGCCGGGGCCGATCAGTAAGTGGTGGACATGGGAGCCACCGGGCAGCGGTACCGAGTGCAGGGTCCGCCAGCCCGCTCCTTCCAGCCCGTCGAGCGCCTCGCCGACCAGCTGCTGTGCGGCCAGCGCCCGGCGGCGCGGGTCGCTGCGCAGCCTGCGCTGCGGGGCCGGGGCCCGGTCCAGGGCGATCACGAGGGCCTCGCCGGGGCGGTTCGGCGCCAGGTCGTCGTCCGGGTGGAGGCTGAGCCTCGCCAGCTCGGCCGGCGTGGGCACCGGCGGCGGACCCACGGCGACGGGCCCGGCGATGAACGGGCGCAGCACGTCGAGCACCGCCTCCCGGCCCGCCTCGCTGAGCAGGTTGACCCGGCCCGATTCCCGGTCGTACCAGGCGACGTTCCGGCCGTCCTCCCCGTAGACGTAGAGCCGCTCCTGACCGTGCCGCCAGGTCGGTACGACGCGCAGTCCGTTCATGCCCCATCACCCCCTGACCATGGGAGCAGCAAGCCCGCCGCAGGGCAAGAAGCCCGCAGACCCGTCATGGTGCGGACACTCCCGTGACCGGTGTCGGCCACCGTTTCGTCCGTCCGTCGCCGGGCGCGGAGGGCGGGGTGGCGAAGGAGGCCGGTAACGGCGCGGGTTGGGGGGTGGCGCGGAGAAGGTCAGAGGGGTGGCCAGGGGGTGGGTGCCGGGGTGGCGGAGGAACGGGTGGCGGCGTGGGCGGGTGGGGTGGCGAACGAACGGGCGGGGCGGGGACGACGAGGGCGTGGGTGGTGGGGGCCAGGACGGCGGGGGGTGTGGGCGGCGGGGGGAGAAATCATTTCGGGCGCGGAGTGCAGGGACGTTGTTACACAGCCGCCGAACTGCCGTGATGCCCGGCTCCTACGGTTATGGAGTCAGATCGGACGCCTCTCGACGATCGGAGTCCCTATGCGCCTCGCCCTCCTTCGTAGTGCCGTGGTCACCGCTGTTCTCGGCGGGGCGGTGCTGGTGCCCACGGCCGCGTTCGCGGAATCCCTGGGCCATGCCGACCCGGCCTCCGCCGCCGCGCCCGCCCAGGAGCAGGGGCAGGTTCAGGTGCACGCCCCGGCGCCGGTGACCTACCGGACCGGCTCCCGGTCCGACTCCCAGGAGCGTCCTGCCACCGCGGCCTCGGACGGCATATCGGCCAACCCGTACTTCCTCATAGCGGGTGGCGCGATGGCCGCGGCCGGCGCCGCGGGTCTCGTGTACTCCACCGTCCGGCGGGGCCGCGCGGACGGCTGACCCGCCCTGGCCGAGCCCGTTCCGGGGCCCCGCGCCCCTGGCTCGACATGCGCCGGCCCCGGCCCCACCGGGAAAATAACAGGGACTTCCTCACCAATAAGGTGTACGCAGCCGCACACCGACGGCGGCCCGACCTCGCCCGCGCTGCGGCGAGCGGCCCTCAGGCAGGCAGGAGTGCAGTGACGCACAGGCGCCTCGTTCTCCCCGCTCCTGCCGGGCCCGCCCTCGTCGCGCCCGTTCTCGTCGTGCTCACCGCCCTGCTCCTCACGGGTTGCGGCGCCAGTGGCGGGCTCGAAGGCGCGGGTCCAACCCCGACGGCGGTGGGCCCGCGCCATCTGTGGCCCTCGCTCTCCCCCGCGTCCGCACCGGCCGACGACTACGGAGCGGGCGAGACCCACGTGGTCAAGGGCGTCGCGGTGCCGGGCGGCGATCTGCGCGAGGTCGATCCGGTGGCGGTGATCCGTGCCCAGGCCGCCGCGGACCCCGATACGTACGAGGACATCAAGAAGGGCCTGACCGACTGCGGCGATCCGGGTCGCAAGGGCCCCGACTGCCCGGTGCTTCAGGCCTACTTCTCGGACCTGACCGGTGACGGCAAGGCGGACATGGTCGTCGGTGTGCACGCGCCGAAGGACCAGCTTCTGGTGCGGGTCTATATGTACGCGGACGGCAAGCTGACGCAGATCATGAACGACGAGGACGCCGTCATCAGCGTCCAGCTGGCCGACCGCAGCGTGGTGGTGCGCGCCGTCGCCGACCTGTCCGGCTACGAGTACCGGACCTCGTGGTCGTACGACCGCCACCAGCGGGCGATGCTGCCGACGCGGGACGAGATCGTGCGCACCGGGCCGCCGGCCACGCCCGCGCCGGAGACACCGTCCGGGGGCGCCGTGTCCGCCTCCCCCTCCCCGGCTCCGGGGTCCGGTGCGGCGGACTCGGCCCGGACCGCGGCCCCCTCCGCCTCGCCCGCGGCGTACCGCTCCGCCCTCTCCGCCCCGTACCCGCCCCTTCCGGTGAGCGGCTCGTGACCCGCCCGCGCGTCCCGCGCCGACCTCGTCCACCGCGCCGGCCGCGGCTGCCCGCCTGGACCGCCTCGCTGACCTGGAAGGCGGCCGCGTTCCTCGCGGTGATCTGCTGTGCGCTCGCCGCGCTGCTCGGCATCCTTGTGCACGTCTCCGTCACGGACCAGACGGTGCGCGAGGCGCGGCAGCGGGCGTTGACGCGGTTGGACGAGGCGACGGAGGCCTTCCGGGCCGGCGGGCGGCTCGGGCCCGGCGCCGCGCTGGATCCGCCGGGGCTGCCCGCCCCGCTGCGGGACCTGGCGGTCGGCGGGGAGCGGGGCACGATGGTCGGCGGCCACGACAAGCACCCCACGATGTGGGCGGCGGGTCCGGCCGCGGGCGGCGAGGCGCTCGGGGTCCAGATCGACTACTCACAGAGCGCCCGCACCATCGACGGCCTCGACCGGGCGATCCTCGGTTCGTCGGCGCTGGCCATCGGCGCGACGCTGCTGGTCGGCGCGTTCGCGGTGACCCGGGTGACACGGCGGCTGCACACGACGGCGCGGGTGGCCCGCAAGATCAGCGCGGGCGATCTCGACGCGCGGGTCGGGGACCCGCGTACCGGGGATCCGGGCCGGCACCAGGACGAGGTCGCCGCCGTGGCCGGCGCGCTCGACAGCATGGCGTCGTCCTTGCAGGCCCGCATCCTCACCGAGCAGCGGTTCACCGCCGACGTCGCCCATGAGCTGCGGACCCCGCTGACCGGGCTGCACGCCGCGGCGGAGCTGCTGCCGCCGGGCCGCCCGACCGAGCTGGTGCGCGACCGGGTCGCCGCGCTGCGCACGCTCACCGAGGATCTGCTGGAGATCTCCCGGCTGGACGCGCGCAGTGAGCGCGTGGAGCTCGACGAGACCTGGCTGGGGCCGGTGGCCGAACGCGTGGTGCGGGCGTCCGGCGCCGGTGCGGTTGCCGGTCCGGGCGCGGGCCCGGTTATGAGTGCGGGTGCGAGTGCGGGTGCCGGTGCCGGTGCGGTTGCCGGTCCCGGCGCGAGCCCGGTTATGAGTGCGGGTGCTAGTGCGGGTGCGGGTGCGGGTGTCAGCCTGGACGCGGGCGCCCATACCAACACGGGCCCAGGCCCAGACGCGGACGCCAGCCCGGACACAGACGCTATCCCGGACACAGACGCCGGCCCGGACGCAGGCGCCGGCCCCGACGCGGGCGCCCATACGAACGCGGGTCGCGCCCCAGGCGCGGGTACAGCCACCGGCTCCGCCGTCACGGTCGTCGTCGTCCGGGACGTGTGCGTGGTGACCGACCGGCGGCGGCTGGAGCGGGTTCTGGGCAACCTCGTGGCCAACGCGCAGGGGCACGGTGGTCCGCCGGTCGAGCTGACCGTGGACGGGCCGGTCATCACCGTGCGGGATCACGGCGCGGGTTATCCGGCCTATCTCGTGGAGCACGGGCCGCAGCGGTTCCGTACCGAGGGCGGGGCGCGGGGGCACGGGCTCGGTCTGACCATCGCGCTCGGGCAGGCCGAGATCCTCGGCGCGGAGCTGCGCTTCGCCAACGCGCCGGGCGGCGGCGCCCTGGCCACGCTGACCCTGCCGTACGAGGAGGAACCGGCCTGACCCGGCCCACCGGCCCCGGCCCCGGCCCCGGCCCCGGCCCCTGGCAACCCCTACCCCTCCACCGCCGCGCCCCACCGAACCCCGAACCCCGACATGAGCGGATATCGCGGGCGGACTTGCTACGTTCCCGCCATGACCGGTTCCACGGGTGCGGCAGGAAAGCCGGCGGGGGTGAGCGCGCCGCCGTCGGTACCCGCCGTCCGCGTTCCCCGGCGCCGGGGGACCGAGCTGGCGCTGATCCTGCTGGCCGTGCTGCTGAGCGTCTACGGCTACTGCGACGTCGGCCTCGCGAAGAACGGCTCCGTGCCGCCGGGGGCCGCCGGTTACGGTGCCGGGCTCGGGGTGCTCGCGCTCCTCGCCCATGTCGCCGTCCGCTTCCGCGCCCCGTACGCGGACCCGCTGCTGCTGCCCATCGCGGTGCTCCTCAACGGTCTGGGCCTGGTCCTCATCTACCGGCTCGACCTGTCGACCCCCAGCGACGAGGCGGCGCCCACCCAGCTGGTCTGGTCGACCCTGGGCGTGGGCCTGTTCATCGCCTTCGTGCTCTTCCTGCGCGACCACCGGGTGCTCCAGCGGTACGCGTACCTCAGCGTCGTCGCGGCGCTCGTCCTGATGATCCTGCCGATCTTCTTCCCGGCCGTGAACGGTGCCCGGATCTGGATCAGGATCGGCGGTTTCTCCATCCAGCCCGGCGAGTTCGCCAAGATCCTGCTCGCGGTCTTCTTCGCCAGCTACCTCGCCGCCAACGCCAACGCCCTGAAGTACACCGGCAAGAAGCTCTGGAAGCTCCAGCTGCCGACGATGCGGGTGTTCGCGCCGATCCTCGCGATCTGGCTGCTTAGCGTCGGTGTCCTGGTCCTGGAGACCGACCTCGGCACCTCGCTGCTCTTCTTCGGCCTGTTCGTCGTGATGCTGTACGTGGCCACGGGCCGCGGCAGCTGGATCGCGATCGGCCTGCTGCTCGCGGCGGCGGGGGCGTTCGTCGTGGCGTCCTTCGAACCGCATGTGCACGGCCGTGTCCAGGACTGGCTGCACCCCTTCGCCTCGGTCGAGGCGGGCGACGGCGCGAACCAGCTGGCGCAGTCGCTGTTCGCGTTCGCGGCGGGCGGCATGCTCGGCGCCGGGCTCGGCCTCGGCCACTCGGTCCTCATCGGGTTCGCCGCCAAATCCGACTTCGTCCTGGCGACGGCCGGCGAGGAGCTCGGCCTGGTGGGTCTGACGGCGATCTTCCTGCTCTACGCACTGTTCGTGGAGCGGGGGTACCGGGCGGGGCTGGCGCTGCGCGACCCCTTCGGCCGGCTGCTGTCCATCGGGCTCGCGTCGATCGTCGCCCTCCAGGTCTTCGTCATCGCGGGCGGTGTCATGGGGCTCATCCCGCTGACCGGCATGGCGATGCCGTTCCTCGCGCAGGGCGGCTCGTCCCTCGTCACCAACTGGGTCATCGTCGCGATCCTCGTCCGGGTCAGCGACCGGGCCCGCGGCACGCCGCCGCCCGAGACCCCCGCGGCCGGCCAGGCCGTGCCGCAGGAGGCCGCCCCGTGACCACGTACATCCGCCGCGCGTCGGCGTTCTGTCTGCTCCTGCTGGTCGCGCTGCTGGTCAACGCGGCCCGCGTCCAGGTCTTCCAGGCCCCCTCCCTCGACGACAACCCGGCCAACCGGCGCGCCACGATCGAGCGGTACGACCAGCCGCGCGGCGACATCCTCGTCCACGGCCGGACCATCACCGGCTCCCGGGACACCGGGCAGGCGCTGCGCTACGAACGCACCTACAAGAACGGCCCGCTGTACGCGCCGGTCACCGGCTACGCCTCGCAGACGTACGGCACGACGTTCGTGGAGAGCGCCGAGGACGACGTCCTGTCCGGCACCGATCCGCTGCTCGCGACGATCCCGTTCTGGAACGAGATCTCCCGCGCCCAGGAGCCCGGCGGCAAGGTGGAGACCACCATCGTCGCCGCCGCGCAGCAGGCCGCGTACGCGGGGCTCGGCCGCAGGAAGGGCGCGGTCGCGGCGGTCGAACCGTCGAGCGGGAAGATCCTGGCGCTGGTCTCCACCCCCTCCTACGACCCCGGGGACATCGCGGGCACCGGCTCGCCGGCGACCCGCGCGTGGTCGCGGCTGAACGGCGACCCGGACCAGCCGATGCTCAACCGGGCGCTGCGCGAGACGTATCCGCCGGGTTCGACGTTCAAGGTGGTGACGGCGGCGGCCGTGCTGGAGAACGGGGTCGTCGCGAGCCCCTCGGCGAAGACGCACACCCCCTCGCCCTACACGCTGCCCGGCACGAGCACCCGGCTGTCCAACGAGTCCTCCTCCGACGCCTGCGAGGACGCGAGTCTGGAGTACGCGCTGCGGGTCTCCTGCAACACCGTCTTCGCCAACCTGGGGGTCCGGGTGGGCCTCAGCGGCATGGTGCGGACGGCGGAGAAGTTCGGGTTCAACGACAGCGGCGTCAAGATCCCGATGACCGCCGCCCCTTCCGTCTTCGACACCGATATGAACGCCTCGCAGCTCGCGCTCTCCTCCATCGGCCAGTACGACACCGCCGCGACGCCGCTGCAGATGGCGATGGTCGCGGCGGCGGTGGCCAACGGCGGGACGCTGATGGCCCCGCACCTGGTGGAGCGGACGGCGGCCGAGGACGGTTCCACGGTCTCCACCACCGAGGGCAGGACCTACAAGCAGGTGATGTCGCCGTACACGGCGTCGCGGTTGCAGCGGATGATGGTCGACGTCGTGGAGGAGGGCACCGGCACGAACGCGCGGATCTCCGGGGCGACGGTGGGCGGCAAGACGGGCACCGCGCAGAACGGGGTGCACAACGAGGGCGTGCCGTACGCCTGGTTCCTCTCCTACGCGCAGGACCGCACCGCCTCCGCGCCGCAGGTGGCGGTGGCCGTGGTGGTGGAGGACGCGGCGGCGGACCGGGCGGACATCAGCGGGGGCGGCAGCGCGGCGCCGATCGCCCGGTCGGTGATGGAGGCCGTGCTCGACTCCGCCGACCGGTGACCCGGGCCGTCCGCGCCGCAGACTCGGGTCCGAAGACCGGCTCTCAGTCCTGCGCGCCCGCCCTGATCGCGTCGGCGACCTCCGCGACCCGCTCCTGCTCCTCGGCCGCGAAGCGTTCGGCGTCGAGCTTCTCGGCGAGCTCCTCGTCCTGGGTCATGAGGGCGTCGAGGTTGGAGTTGCCCATCTCGAAGACGCCCATGTCGACATAGGCCTGTTGCAGGCGCGGGCCCCACAGGCCGATGTCCTTGACGCAGGGCACGATCCGCGAGAACAGCAGCTGGCGGAAGAGGGCCAGGAACTCGGACTGCTCGGTGTACTCGTCGGCCTGCGCCTTCGGGATGCCGAAGTCCTCCAGGACCTCGACGCCGCGCAGCCGGTCGCGCATCAGGTAGCAGCCCTCGATGACGAACTCCTCGCGTTCGCGCAGTTCGGCGTCGGTGAGCTGCTTGTAGTAGTCGCGCAGCGCCATCCGCCCGAAGGCGACGTGGCGGGCCTCGTCCTGCATCACGTAGGCGAGGATCTGCTTGGGCAGCGGCTTGTCGGTGGTGTCGCGGATCATGCCGAACGCCGCGAGCGCGAGGCCCTCGATGAGGACCTGCATGCCGAGGTAGGGCATGTCCCAGCGGGAGTCGGCGAGGGTGTCGCCGAGCAGGGCCTGGAGGTTGTCGTTGATCGGGTAGAGCATCCCGATCTTCTCGTGGAGGAAGCGGCCGTAGATCTCGGCGTGCCGCGCCTCGTCCATGGTCTGCGTCGCGGAGTAGAGCTTGGCGTCGAGGTCGGGGACCGACTCGACGATGCGCGCCGCGCAGACCATCGCGCCCTGTTCGCCGTGGAGGAACTGGCTGAACTGCCAGGAGGCGTAGTGCTTGCGCAGCTCGCCCTTGTCCTTCTCGGTCATCTTCGCCCAGTGGGGCGTGCCGTACAGGGACAGCGCCTCGTCCGGGGTGCCGAGCGGGTCGTACGGGTCGACCTCCAGCTCCCAGTCGATGCGCTTGGCGCCGTCCCACTGCTTGTCCTTGCCCTTCTGGTACAGGGCGAGCAGGCGGTCGCGTCCGTCGTCGTAGTCCCAGCTGAAACGGGCCGAACCGGTCGACGGTACCGACCAGTCGGGCGCGTCGGGGGCCCTGGTGTACAGCTCGTGCGTCGACATACCGGCAGGCTCACACGGTGGTAGACGCGCGGTCAACAAGTCGCACACAGGGGATTGACGCCCTTTGCTGACGCGCAGTCTCATAAGGGGGGCGGTGCTGTGACGGCCGGTAACTCTGGGACAGGGACGAGGAGTCAGCGATGACGACCACGACACAAGCCGGTGCGCCGGCGGGGCTGCGTGACGCGCTCGGCCTGCTCAAGGACCGCGAGCAGGTGGCCGAGCGGCTGCTGGACTCCTCCGCGAAGCACTCCTTCGACCCGGACAGGGAACTGGACTGGGACGCCCCCTTCGAGGACGGCAAGTGGTTCTGGCCGCCGGAGCTGGTCTCGCTCTACGACACCCCGATGTGGCGGCGGATGAGCGAGGAGCAGCGGCTCGACCTCTCCCGCCACGAGGCCGCGGCGCTCGCCTCGCTCGGCATCTGGTTCGAGCTGATCCTGATGCAGCTGCTGGTGCGGCACGTCTACGACAAGGCGGCCACGAGCGCGCACGTCCGGTACGCGCTGACCGAGATCGAGGACGAGTGCCGGCACTCGAAGATGTTCGCGCGGCTCATCACCCGCGGGCAGACCCCCCACTACCCGGTGGCGCGCGTCCACCACTCGCTGGGCCGCCTCTTCAAGACCGTCTCCACCACGCCCGGCTCGTTCACGGCGACGCTGCTCGGCGAGGAGATCCTCGACTGGATGCAGCGCCTCACGTTCCCCGACGAGCGCGTGCAGAGCCTGGTCCGCGGGGTGACCCGCATCCATGTGGTCGAGGAGGCGCGCCATGTCCGGTACGCGCGTGAGGAGTTGCGCCGCCAGATGGTGGAGGCGCCGCGCTGGTCGCGGGAGTTCACCCGCCTGACCTCCGGCGAGTTCGCCCGCGTCTTCTCGGAGGCCTTCATCAACCCCGAGGTCTACTCGAACGTAGGACTCGACAAGCGCGAGGCCATGGCCCAGGTCAGGGCGAGCGGCCACCGCCGGGAGATCATGCAGACCGGCGCGCGGCGGCTGACGGACTTCCTGGACGACATCGGCGTGCTGCGGGGCCCGGGCCGCCGGCTGTGGCAGTCCTCGGGCCTGCTGGCCTGACGCGGACCGCGACGGGCCGGATACGCTCCCGCCATGACGTCGGCAACCGGTACGCCTGCCTACAAACGGCTCAGCGTCGAGGTGCGGCGGGCGCAGCTGCTCGAAGCGGCGCTGTCGCTGTTCGCGCACCGGGCTCCCGAGGAGGTCTCGCTCGACGACGTGGCGGAGGCCGCGGGCGTCTCCCGGCCGCTCGTCTACCGCTACTTCCCGGGCGGCAAGCAGCAGTTGTACGAGGCCGCCCTCCGCTCCGCCGCGGACGTGCTGGAGCAGTGCTTCGCCGAGCCTGCCGCGGGTGCCCTGACCACCCGCCTGGCCCGTGCGCTCGACCGCTATCTGGCCTTCGTCGACCAGCACGACATGGGTTTCGCGGCCCTGCTCCAGGGCGGCAGCGTCGTGGAGACCTCCCGGACGACCGCCATCGTGGACGGGGTGCGCCGGGCCGCCGCCGAGCACATCCTGAGCCATCTGTCCGTCGCCGTGCCGGGGCCGCGGCTGCGGATGACGGTCCGCATGTGGATCACGGCGGTGGAGGCGGCCTCCCTCATCTGGCTCGACGAGGACAAGCAGCCCCCGCTGGACGAGTTGCGCGACGGCCTGGTCGACCAGTTCATGGTGGCCGTGACGGCCACGGCGACCCGTGACCCCGAGACGGCGGCGGTGGTGCGCCGCGCGCTCGCCCTGGAGAGTCCGGACGGGCCGGTGGGCGACCTGGCCCGGCGGGTGCTGCCGGTGGTGAGCGACGCCGCGCACCTGCTGTGACAGGGGGCGCGCCGCGCTCGCTGTGAGAGGAGACTGGGGGCGTGAAGAGTGAATCCATCCCCTTTGCCGGCGGGCCCCTCGACGGGCGGGAGCTGCCGGTGCTCGTGACCGCCACCGGCAATCCGCCCAAGGTGTACAAGGTGCCCGTGCCGGACCGCGACGGCGGACCCGACACCGTCCTCGTCTATGTACGCGAGCCCGTGCCGGACGGGAAGGCCGTGCGGCTCGTGCAGAAATGGCGGTACGTGTTCGTGCCCGACGGGAAGGTCGGACGCGGCGTCAGGTGGCCGTGGTCCAGGAAGAGTACGCGGGAGGGTCCGGCGTAAACGCGGCCCGTCGCACGCCCATCGGAGGAGTGGCCGGGTTCGGCCGAACCGAGCAGTCCGCCGGGTGGAACGGGCCGCCGCCTGTGAGGGTCCCGGTGCGGGACGCAGGGTGCGGCCCGCACCGGAGGTGATGAGGTGTCAGGCAGGCTGGTGCGATGGGTGTGCGCGGCCGCCGTCGCCGGAGCGGTGGCGGCGCCGCTCCCGGCGAGCGCGGTCCCGGAGCCGGGAGCGGGCGGGGAACGGTCCGTGGCCGGGCTGCTGACGGACCTCCAGACGCTGTATCAGGAGACCGAGGAGGCCACCGAGGCGTACGACGCCACCGCGGAGGAGCTGGCGAGGCGCCGGGCGCAGGCCGAGGCGCTCACCCGCAAGCTGGCCGCGGCCCGTGGCTCGCTGTACGGGAGCCGGGTGGCGGCCGGCCGGCTCGCCCGGGCGCAGTACCAGGGGCGCAGCACCATCTCCCCATATGTGCGGCTGCTGCTCGCGCGTGATCCGCAGCACGCCCTCGACCAGGGCCATGTGGTCCTGCGGGCCGAGCGCGAGCAGCGGGCCACCGTCGACCGGCTGGTCGGCGCCGAGCGGACGGCGGACGGGC
Organism: Streptomyces sp. NPDC006552; assembly: GCF_040611655.1. Classification (NCBI taxonomy): domain Bacteria; kingdom Bacillati; phylum Actinomycetota; class Actinomycetes; order Kitasatosporales; family Streptomycetaceae; genus Streptomyces; species Streptomyces sp. NPDC006552. Next base: position 30,082 of record NZ_JBEXOS010000029.1, on the reverse strand, counting down.
TCGCCACCCGGGCGCGGGCCGCGCTCGACCGGCAGCTGCGGCTCGCGGCGGAACGCAAGAAGGACCGGGACGCCGTAAGGGCGCGGCTCGACGACGTCGAGCAGATGCTGGCGTCGCTCTCGCCGGACCAGCTCGCCGACATGGCCCGGCTGGAGGAGCGCGGGACGGCCACCGCGCAGCGGGCCCTGGTGACGTCGGGGGCGCTGGGTTCGGCGGCCCGGGCCCCCTCGAAGGCGGGCGGCGCCGCGCTCTCGTACGCGGTGCGGCAGATCGGGAAGCCGTATGTGTGGGGCGCGCAGGGGCCGGGTGCCTTCGACTGCTCCGGGCTCACCTCGCAGGCGTGGGCGCACGCGGGGCGGCGCATCCCGCGCACCTCGCAGCAGCAGTGGGCGAAGCTGCCCCGGGTGCCGCTGTCCCGGTTGCGGCCGGGCGACCTCGTCGTGTACTTCCCGCGGGCCACGCATGTCGCGCTGTACCTCGGCCAGGGCAAGGTGATCCAGGCGCCGCGGCCGGGGTCGCGGGTGAAGGTGTCGCCGATCGCGGCGAATCCGCTGCTCGGCGCGGTGCGCCCGGACCCGGGAGCCAGGCCGATGAGCGGGTACCGGCCGCCGTCCCTGCCGCGCGGCGCCATGGCGGGCGCCGACGAGGGGTACGCCGCCGGGGCGCCCGGCGCCCGGCGCCCGGTAGACGGGTGAGCCCCCTGGCCGGTGGTGCGGCACAGGGGGCTCAGGTGGTCCGGAGCGTCTGTCAGCCGACCGAGGCCAGGTAGGCGTTCGTCTTCTCCGGGTCGTAGAAGAAGTTCTCGAAGTCGGCCGGGTCGTTGAACCCGTTCGCGAACCGGTCGGCGACCGGCTGGAGCTGGCCGGCCGCGCCGATCAGGTTCAGGACGTGCTCCGGCGGGGCGCCGAGCATCGCGTTCGTCCACTTGGTGACGTGCTGCGCGGTCTGCCAGTACCGGTCGAACGCGGACTGCATCCACGCCTCGTCGAAGGGCCGGTCGCCGTGGTCGACGATGGCGGCGAGGTAGGCGGCCGCGCACTTGGACGCTGAGTTGGAGCCCTGCCCGGTGACGGGGTCGTTGGCGACGACCACGTCCGCGACGCCCAGGACCGCGCCGCCGCCGGGCAGCCGCCCGATGGGGTTGCGGACGGTGGGGGCGTAGCGGCCGGCCAGTGTGCCGTTGGCGTCGGTCAGTTCGACGTTCGTGGCCCGCGCGTACTCCCAGGGCACGAACTTCTCCATCAGCTCCAGGGTCAGCGCCAGGTGCTCGGCAGGGTCCTTGACACCCTTGAACGCGTCGAGCGGGCCGCCCGGGACGCCCTCCCAGAAGAGGATGTCGGCGCGGCCGGACGTGGTCAGCGTCGGCATGACGAACAGCTCGCCGACGCCGGGCACGAGGTTGCAGCGGACCGCGTCGAAGTCCGGGTGCTCGGGGCGGACGGCGAGGCCGTGCACGTAGGCGACGGCGAGCGCCCGCTGCGGCTCGCTGTAGGGCGAGCGCGCGGCGTCGCGGCCGAACATCGAGACCAGCTCGCCCTTGCCCGCCGAGACCAGCACGAGGTCGTACGTGCGCGCGAAGTAGTCCAGGTCGGAGACGGCCGCGCCGTGGATGACGAGCTGGCCGCCGCGCTGGGCGAAGGTCTCCATCCAGCCGGCCATCTTCACGCGCTGGTCGACGGACTGGGCGTACCCGTCGAGCTTGCCCACCCAGTCGACGGCGCGCTGGGAGGGCCCGGGGTCGAAGGAGCCCGGGGCGGCGACGGAGACGCCGAGGCCCTCGATCTTCGGCGCCTGCGACTCCCAGAAGTTGAGCTGGAGGTCGCGCTCGTGCTGGAGCGCGGTGTGGAACATGCACTGCGTCGACATGACCCGCCCGGAGCGGACCTCGTCGGCGGTGCGGTTGGACATCAGGGTGACCTCGTAGCCGTGGGACTGGAGCCCCAGGGCGAGCTGGAGACCGGACTGGCCGGCTCCGACGACGAGTATCTTCCGCGACATACGGCTGCCTCTAACTGATGACTGAACGGGGCGTACGGGAGGGGAGTTATTCGGGGGTGGCGTCCAGGGCGTGGCCGACCAGGGCGAGCAGCGTCTCGATCGCCGATATCCGGCGCCGCGCGTCCATGATCAGGACGGGGACGTGCGGCGGGACGGTCAGGGCCTCGCGCACGTCGGCCGCCTCGAACTCCTCGGAGCCGTCGAAGTGGTTGACGGCCACGACGTACGGCAGTCCGCAGCTCTCGAAGTAGTCGAGGGCCGGGAAGCAGTCCGGCAGCCGGCGGGTGTCGGCGAGGACGACGGCGCCGATCGCGCCGCGCACCAGGTCGTCCCACATGAACCAGAACCGCTGCTGGCCCGGCGTGCCGAACAGGTACAGGACCAGGTCGTCGTCGAGCGTGATGCGGCCGAAGTCCATGGCGACGGTCGTGGTCGTCTTCTCCGGCGTCGCGGTGAGGTCGTCGGTCTCCTCGCTCGCCTGGGTCATCAGCGCCTCCGTCTGGAGGGGCTGGATCTCCGAGACGGCGGTGACCAGCGTCGTCTTGCCGACGCCGAAGCCGCCGGCCACCACGATCTTCGTGGCGACGGGGGCCCGGGTGCGGTCCGTCTGCCAGGGCTGCAACTGCTCCTCCTCGCCGGGCAGTCCGGCGAGGAGGTCAGAGACGGCGGAGTCCACTCAGCACCCTTTCCAGGAGCGCGCGGTCCGGCTGGCCGGGGCCGTGGCCGGTTCCGTACACGCGGATCTTTCCCTGGTCGGCGAGGTCGCTCAGCAGGACGCGGACCACGCCCAGGGGCATCTTCAGCAGCGCGGCGATCTCGGCGACCGTGCGCATGCGGCGGCAGAGCTCGACGATGGCACGCATCTCCGGCATGACACCCGCGAGCGTCCCCTTCCCTATTTCGAGGCGCTCGTCGGGCCCCTCGATGGCGGCCGTGCTCGCGATGAACGTCTCGACGAGCAGGACGTGCCCGAAGCGGGTGCGGCCGCCGGTCAGGGAGTAGGGGCGTACGCGGGCGGCTCTGCGGTCGCCGCCGCGTACGGGGAGTTTCGCACTGGTCACCGGGGGCTCTCCATGGACTGGCGCAGTTCGCTGCGGAGTTCGGGCGTCAGGACGTGCCCGGCCCGGCCGACGAAGAGCGCCATGTGGTACGCGACGACGCTCATGTCGCAGTCCGGGGTGGCGTGCACGCCGAGCAGGGAACCGTCGCTGATGGACATGACGAAGAGACTGCCCTCTTCCATCGCGATCATGGTCTGCTTGACGGCCCCGCCGTCCATGAGCTTGGCGGCGCCGATGGTGAGGCTGCCCACGCCGGAGACGATGGTGGCCAGGTCGGCGCTGGATCCCCTGGGTCCGCCGCTGTGGTCGGCCGGGGTCTCGGTGTTCCTCCCGGGGTCGGAGGAGAGCAGGAGCAGCCCGTCGGACGAGACGACCGCGACGGAGAGGAGCCCTGGCACCTCCTCTACGAGATTGGTCAGCAGCCAGTGCAGATTGCGTGCCTCGCTGCTGAGCGCGCGGTTGTTGAGTGCAGGGGTGGGCGCAGTCAACTGCTTGCCTCCTCGGCTGAGTCCCCCTTGGCTTCTCCGGTACGTTCCTGGGCGGCGGTCCGGGTCGTGGCCGGCCGGCCCCCGATCTCCGCCTCGACAGCGCGCCGGCCCTGCTGCGCGCCGCTGTGGAAACCGCCGAGCCTGCGACGCAGCGCGTCCGCGTCGACGGCGCCGGTGCGCGGTTTCGGGGCGGCGGCGGGCGCGGCCACCTTCGGGGTCCGCTTGGGCAGCCCCTTGTCGGTGACGCGCTCCCACTGGGGCGCGCGGGGCGCGGGGACACCGGCGCTGCGGTCCGCGTCGGCTGCCGCCGGGGCCGGGTCCGCCTGCGGCTCTGCGGGGCGCTCGTCCGGGGTGCTGTCCGCGCCGGGGCCGGCGTCCGGGGTGGCGGCGGCACCGGGTTCCTCGGGCGGTGCCGGGGCGACCAGCTCCATCGTGGTCTCGGACGCGGACTCCGGCTCGGACTCGGACGCGGGGTGCGCGTCCGGGGTCTGCGAGGTCGGCGGGGTCTCGGGCTCGGGGGCCGGGTCGGTCCCGGCCGCGCGGACCGCGTGTTCCGCCGCCTTGATGAGGGGGTCCGCGGCCGGGGCCTGGGGCGGGAGGGGGGTGTGGCCGGACGCGCGGCCGTCCAGGACGTTGGAGTTGGCCTCGGCCTCGGAACCCGGCAGGTGCACGGCGGGGGCCCCGCCCGGCACCGGCACGGGCGGCGGCGCCGCGACGGCGGGCACGGCGGCGAGCAGCGCGGTGGGCAGCACGACGACGGCCGCGATGCCCCCCTGCTTCTGCTCGCGCAGGCGGACCCGCACCCCGTGCCGCGCCGCGAGCCGCGCGACGACGTACAGGCCGAGTCCCAGCCCTTGCGCGTCCTGCGCGTCGTGGGCCTGCTCGGCGGAGAAGGAGGAGAGCCGGGCGTTCAGCTCCCGCATCCGGTCCTCGGCGATGCCGATGCCCTCGTCCTGGACGGAGAGCATGACCTCGCTGTTCTCCAGGAGCCAGGCGGAGACCTCGACGGCGGCGTCCGGCGGCGAGAACGTCGTGGCGTTCTCCAGCAGCTCGGCGACGAGGTGGCTGAGGTCGTCCGCGGCGAACCCGGCGATGTGGGCGTGCGGCGGCAGCGCGGCGATCCGGACCCGCTCGTACCGCTCGATCTCCGAGACGGCGGCGCGCAGGACGTCGACGAGCGGCACGGAACCGGCGTGCTGCTGGCCGTGCTCGGCGCCGGCCAGGACGAGCAGGTTCTCGCTGTGGCGCCGCATGACGGTGGCGAAGTGGTCCAGCTTGAAGAGGGTGGCGAGCCGCTCGGGGTCCTGCTCGCGGTCCTCCAGGCCCTCGATGATCCCGAGCTGCCGCTCCACGAGCCCGAGCGTGCGCAGCGCGAGATTCACGAACGTGCTGTCGATGGAGTGCCGGACCCGCTCCAGCTGCGTCGCGGCCTCGGCCAGCTCGGCGCGGAGCGCGTCGCGGTCGTCCGCCATCCGCTGCCGCTCGCCGACGAGGTGCTTGCGGTCGGACTCCAGGGTGCCCTGCCGCTCCTGGAGCGCGACGGCGTGCGCGTGCAGCGCGTTGACGGAGCGGACCACCTGGGCGAACTCGTCGTTGCGCCCGGTGAACTTGACGGGCTCCTCGCCGGCCGGGTCGGCGGCGACCCGGGCGGAGCCGAGGCGGAGCACGGCGAGCGGCCGGGTCAGCGAACGGGCGGTCCCCATGACGACGCCGACCGCCGCGAGGAGGCAGATCCCGACCAGGGCGACACGCAGTTCGAGCCCGTCGACGTCCTCGTCGCGCAGCCGCTCCAGGCTCTTGACGCGCGCGTCCCCGAGGGCGGACTCGGCGCCGCGCATCGCGTCGATCCGGGCGGTCAGGGCGGCGTCGACGCTCTTGGGGTCGTAGTCCAGCTCCGCGTCGGAGAGGGCCGGCGCGTCGGTGAGCCGGGCCAGGTACTTGTCGCCCTTCGAGACGTCGGGCCCGGTGACGGTGGCGTCGTACGCGGAGACGGACGCGGCCGGGGCGGAGTCGCGGAAGTCGTCGAGGGCGGCCTGTTCGCGGACGCGGGCCTGCTGGGCGGCGGCGCTCAGTTCGGCGCGCTGTCCGCTGCCCGCGGAGTCCTGGTCGGTGACGGTCTTCGGCAGCCCGGTGACGGGGTCGATGACGGTCGTCGTCGACTTCGGTACGGCGAACGCGGCGAGCAGCAGACCGCGGGTGGCGGAGGCCTGGTCGACGGCGCGGTCGAGGTCGGCGAGGGCGTGCGCGCCGGAGCCCGCGCGGGGCGGCATCGCGTCGGCCAGCTGCTCGGCCAGGCGGTGCAGTTCCGTGATGGCCTGCGAGTAGGCGGTGTGCGCCTCCAGGGCGGAGCCCTTGCCGGTGAGGGCGGCGCGCCGGACGGCGGCGATCTCGTCGACGGTGCGCCGCAGGGAGCCGGTCGCGTCGGCGCGCACCTCGTCCACCTGCCGGTCGACGCGGGCGCTGCGCGCCTCGCTCAGCCCCTGACTCTTGGGGCGTCCGGCGGCGATGTAGGCGCTGACCTCGTCGCGTTCGTCGGCCAGGGCGTGCGACAGGGCGAGGGCCAGCTGGGTCTGTTCGGCGTCGTCGACCAGGCCCTGTGACTCGCCGACCCGCTCCGAGGCGGCCATGAGGACGGGGGCGCCCGCGCCGAGGACGGCGGCGGCCACGACGGCGACGGCGATGATCAGCCGGTTGCGCACCCGGGCCCGCTTGCCCTTGCCCGCGGGGACCGGCGCCGGGGCCTTGGCGGGGGCGGGGCGAGCCGCGTTCGGGGCGGCAGGCGCCGCGGGGGTGTCCGCACTCTCGGGCCGCGAGGCCGTCACACTCTCCGGGGCCGACGCCGATTCCAGGCCATCCGAACCACCCGCGCCGTCCGGCCCACCCGTCCCACTGGCCCCGTTACCGCCGGAGGTGTTCCGCACCTGGTGCTCGCATTCCTGACTCGTCCTACCTTGGGCGCAGGTGACGGACCGTCAACCCACGCGCCCCTCTGGCATGGCTCCTGACCATTCCAGTGCCGGTGAGCAGGGGGCGCACATCACCTTGCCCGCCACCCGAAGGAGTGAACATCGAGCGGGAGTTGGGGAGCAAGTTCCCCGGGCACCGGCGCGACGCCCCCGCGGCGGGCCGGTTGGACGTCTTTCGCAGGCTTTGGCAAGATGCCCCGCCACGCGCCATCGGAGTTGATCATTCCGGCCCAAAACAGGCGGCTCACCTGCCGGTACCGGCTCCGGCGCACCAACCGCCCGGGCCCGCGTGGACCTCGGGCAGACTGGCCGGATGCGCATCGAACTGACCACCGGGCCCGGCGCCCCGGACCGCCCGAACGAGGACTACGCGTCGGTCGCGGTTCCGGCCTGCGGACAGGGCGGATCACTGGTCGTCCTGGACGGGGTCACGCCGCCGGCCACCGAGAACGGCTGTCTGCATTCCGTCCCCTGGTTCACGGCCCGACTGGGCGGCACCCTGGGGGAACTGTCCGCTTCGCGACGCGATATGACGTTGTGTGACATCCTCGCGGCGGCGATCACCCGTACCGCCGACGCACACCGCGCGACCTGTGACCTTTCTCACCCGCGCACGCCGCAGGCAACCGTCGTCCTGGTGCGCTGGGACGCGGACCGGGTCGAACATCTGGTGCTCTCCGACTCGGCGCTGCTCGTCGAGGCGCCGGGCGGCTCGGTCTCGGCGCTGCTCGACGACCGCCTGAGCCGGGTCCCGCGCGCGTCCCTGGTCTCGGACGAGGTGGCCGACGCGACGGTACGCAACAAGGAGGGCGGCTTCTTCACGGCCGCCGCCGACCCCGAGGTGGCGGCCCGCGCCGTGGTCGGCACGCTCCCCCGCGACCGGGTCCGGGCGCTGGCGGCGCTGACCGACGGGGTGACGCGCTGGGTGGAGAAGTTCCACGCGGGCGACTGGACGGACCTGTTCGCGCTCATACGGAAGGAGGGCGCGGAGGCGGTGGTGGCCCGCGTCCGGGCCCTGGAACAGGCGGACGCACAGACCCGCACGCATCTGCGCCGCAGCAAGACCCACGACGACGCGACGCTGGTCTACGCGGAGTTCTGACCCCCCGCCCCCAGCAGCCCCAGACCCAGCCCCTCCGGCGCTTCAGGAGCGGGGGTCCGGGGCGGAGCCCCGTGACGGCGAGCAGAATCCGGCGCCATGACTCCACCCACGCAGCCCCAGATCCAGCCCTTCCGGCGCTTGAGGAGCGGGGTCCGGGGCGGAGCCCCGTGGCGGTGCGCCGGGGCTGCCCGCCCTACTCCGCGCCCGCGTTCAGCTGATGCAGCAGCCGCGCCAGTTCAGCCACCTCCACCCGGTCCCACCCGGCAAGCTGCCGCACATACCGCATGCGCCGAGCCTCCCGCACCCGCCCGAAATCCACCCGCCCGCGCTCGGTGAGCGAGACGAGCCAGGCGCGCCCGTCGGCCGGATCGGGCTCCCGCGCGATGAACCCGAGCTCCTCCAGGGCCCGCAACTGACGGCTCATCGTCGCCTTGCCGACCCCGATGTAGGCGGCGAGCTCGGTGGCCCGCTGCGCCCCGCACTCCTCCAGCCGCACGAGAAGCCCGTACGCGGCCGGCTCCAGGTCCGGATGGACCTCGCGGGCCATCTCCCCGGACGAGGCCCGGGCGCGACGCAGGAAGACCGTCAACTCCCGCTCCAGGGAAAGGAATTCGTGGTCCACACCAGTCGGCGCGGGCCCTGAATTCGTGGCACGCCCAGCGGACCGCCGCCCGTCGTTCCCGTCTTCGTGCACGTCAGCACCCATGGCCAGAGTTTCCCCGGGTTTCCCTGTTCTGAAAGTTTTCGCCAACTGCCGCCATCACCGCAGCTCCGCCAGTATTTCGCAGGAGTAGACCAACGGCACCATCCGATGCCCCTTCCCACCCCCCGGTCCACCTGCGTAGCGTCATGCATGGCATGTCCATACCAGCACGGCCCGCAGCGGGTCCGGCAGGGCATGCCGACCGGCCGCACACCCCAGCACAGGTCCCCGATCAGCGCCGCGCTGGTCCCCCACGGCCTTCATGGAGGCATGCCATGCCCGTGCACAGACCCGGCTCCACCAAGCGGAGAAGCGCCGCCGCAGGCGCCCTGTTCGCCGCCCTCTCCCTCCTCCTCGCCCTGCCGGCCAGCGCGGGGGCCGCCGACGTCCCCGCCCGCGGCGACGCCCACCTCGGCATGGGGGTCGCCGCGCACGACGGCGACACCGGCCAGGGCCCGGTCGGCCGCGCCACCCAGACCGAGGGCGTCGACGTCAGCAGCCACCAGGGCAACGTCGCCTGGTCGACCCTGTGGAACAGCGGCGTGAAGTGGGCCTACACCAAGGCCACCGAAGGCACGTACTACACGAACCCGTACTTCGCGCAGCAGTACAACGGTTCGTACAACGTGGGCATGATCCGCGGCGCGTACCACTTCGCGACCCCGGACACCACGAACGGCGCGACGCAGGCCAACTACTTCGTGGACCACGGGGGCGGCTGGTCGAAGGACGGCAGGACGCTGCCGGGCGTGCTCGACATCGAGTGGAACCCGTACGGCGCCTCCTGCTACGGCAAGACGGCCGCCGGGATGGTCACGTGGATCCGGGACTTCGTGAACCAGTACAAGGCGCGTACCGGCCGGGACGCCGTGATCTACACGGCGACCAGCTGGTGGACCGAGTGCACGGGCAACTCCAGCGCGTTCGGTGCCACCAACCCGCTGTGGATCGCCCGGTACGCCGCCACCGTGGGCACGCTCCCCGCGGGCTGGGGCTTCCAGACGATCTGGCAGTACACGTCGAGCGGCCCGACCGTCGGCGACCACAACAAGTTCAACGGCGCGCTCGACCGCGTCCAGGCACTCGCCAACGGCTGACCGCCCCCGTCGAGTCCCGCCCAGATCAAGCCCGTCCGGCGATTGAGGACCGGGGTCCGGGGCAGAGCCCCGTGACGGTACGCGGGCCCCCGTGAAGGTACGCGAAGGCCCGGGCCCCCAAGGGGAGCCCGGGCCTTCACCATCCGGCCGCACACTCACGCCGCGACCGGAACCTCCAGACCCGCCGAGGCCGACGCAGGCGCAAGCGCCAGCTCAAGAACCTGTCGCACATCCGTCACCGGGTGCACGTCCAGCTTCTCCAGCACCTCGGCCGGGACATCATCCAGATCCGCCTCGTTCCGCTTCGGGATGATCACCGTCGTGACGCCGGCCCGGTGCGCGGCGAGCAGCTTCTGCTTCACCCCGCCGATGGGCAGGACCCGGCCGGTCAGCGACACCTCACCGGTCATCGCCACATCCGTACGGACCAGCCGCCCGCTGAGCAGCGAGGCGAGGGCGGTCGTCATGGTGACGCCCGCGCTCGGCCCGTCCTTGGGCACCGCGCCGGCCGGGAAGTGGATGTGCACGCCGCGCTCCTTCAGGTCGGCGACGGGCAGCTCCAGTTCGGCGCCGTGCGAGCGCAGGAAGGAGAGCGCGATCTGCGCCGACTCCTTCATGACGTCGCCCAGCTGGCCGGTGAGGGTCAGTCCGGCCGCGCCGGTCTCCGGGTCGGCGAGGGACGCCTCCACGAAGAGCACGTCGCCGCCGGCCCCGGTCACCGCGAGCCCGGTCGCGACCCCGGGCACCGCCGTGCGCCGCTCGGCCGGGTCCTGCGCCGACTCGGGCACGTGGTGCGGCCGCCCGATGAGGGAGCGCAGATCGGCGTCGGTCACCGTGAACGGCAGCTCGCGCTCGCCCAGTTCGTGCTGGGCCGCGACCTTGCGCAGCAGCCGGGCCACGGAGCGCTCCAGGTTACGGACGCCCGCCTCCCGGGTGTACTCGCCGGCGAGCTTGCGCAGCGCGCTCTCGTCGAGGGTGACCTCGTCCTGCTCCAGGCCGGCCCGCTCCAGCTGGCGCGGGAGCAGGTGGTCGCGGGCGATGACGACCTTCTCGTCCTCGGTGTACCCGTCGAGCCGCACCAGCTCCATACGGTCGAGCAGCGCCTCCGGGATGGCCTCCAGGACGTTCGCCGTCGCGAGGAACACCACGTCGGACAGGTCGAGTTCGACCTCCAGGTAGTGGTCGCGGAAGGTGTGGTTCTGGGCGGGGTCGAGGACTTCGAGCAGGGCCGCGGCGGGGTCGCCGCGGAAGTCGGAGCCGACCTTGTCGATCTCGTCGAGCAGCACGACCGGGTTCATCGACCCGGCTTCCTTGATGGCCCGCACGATGCGGCCCGGCAGTGCGCCCACGTACGTACGGCGGTGACCGCGGATCTCGGCCTCGTCGCGCACGCCGCCGAGAGCGACCCGGACGAACTTGCGGCCCATCGCGTGCGCCACGGACTCGCCGAGCGAGGTCTTGCCGACGCCGGGCGGGCCGACGAGGGCGAGCACGGCGCCGCCGCGGCGGCCGCCCACCACCCCGAGGCCGCGGTCGCTGCGCCGCTTGCGCACGGCCAGGTACTCGGTGATGCGCTCCTTCACGTCCTGGAGTCCGGAGTGCTCGGCGTCGAGGATCTCCTGGGCGCCCTTGATGTCGTACTCGTCCTCGGTCCGCTCGTTCCACGGCAGTTCGAGGACGGTGTCGAGCCAGGTGCGGATCCAGGAGCCCTCGGGGGACTGGTCGCTGGAGCGCTCCAGCTTCTCGACCTCCTTGAGCGCGGCCTCGCGGACCTTCTCGGGCAGGTCGGCGGCCTCGACGCGGGCGCGGTAGTCGTCGGACTCCTCGCCCTCCGCCTCGCCGTTGATCTCGCGCAGTTCCTTGCGGACCGCGTCGAGCTGGCGCCGCAGCAGGAACTCGCGCTGCTGCTTGTCGACGCCCTCCTGGACGTCCTTGGCGATCGACTCGGCGACGTCCTGCTCGGCGAGGTGCTCGCGCAGCTGCTCGGTGGCGAGCTTGAGGCGGGCGACGGGGTCGGCGGTCTCCAGGAGTTCGATCTTCTGGTCGGTGGTGAGGAAAGGCGAGTAGCCGGAGTTGTCGGCCAGGACGGAGACATCGTCGATCTGCTGGACGCGGTCCACGACCTGCCAGGCGCCCCGCTTCTTCAGCCAGTTCGTGGCGAGCGCCTTGTACTCCTTGACCAGCTCGGTGACGGCGCCGGGCAGCGGCTCGGGCACCTCCTCCTCGACGGTCAGGCCCTCCACCCACAGGGCGGCGCCGGGCCCGGTGGTGCCCGCGCCGATCCGCACGCGGCGGCGGCCGCGGATCAGTGCGCCGGGGTCACCGTCGGCGAGGCGTCCCACCTGCTCGACGGTGCCGAGCACCCCCGTGTTCGCGTACGTGCCGTCGATGCGCGGAACAAGCAGCACCTTCGGCTTGCTGTCCCCGCTGGATCGCGCGGCGGCCTGGGCGGCCTCCACGGCGGCGCGGACGTCCGTGTCGTTCAGGTCCAGGGGCACCACCATGCCGGGCAGCACGACCTCGTCGTCGAGCGGCAGCACGGGCAGAGTGAGCGGTGTGGACGTCGAAGCCATGATCTCCCCTTCGGCAGTCAAGTTGAGCTATGTCGACTCAATGCTTGGCTGTCCCCGAATGTTCCCGGCCATGCGTTCGCTCTCAGCGATCGGCTCCGCCGCGTCGTGCGGCCGCGGGCGCGTGGGCCAGGGGGCGCAGCAGCGGCCACGTCGCGAGCCCGACGGCCAGCGCCAGCAAATGGCCCCAGCTCGTCATCGGGTCGGTGAAGGTGAGCAGGTCCGCGACGAGCATCGCCGTGAAAGCGCCGAGCACCAGCCACCGCGGCCAGGGCGTGAGCAGTCCGGCCAGCGCCCCGGCGCTCGCCGCGACACCGAAGCTCACGCCGTAGTCGAGGCGGTGCAGCGAGGTGCCGGGCAGGTGGCCCGCCATCACGGAAAGACCGACCGGGACCTCGGTGGCCAGCGTCGCCAGGACGTGGCCGAGCAGGAAGACGGCGGCGGTGCGCCGGCCGCCGATCCGCCGCTCCAGCGCGCTCAGCACGAGCAGGAAGGCGAGCACGAGCGGCGACGTGACCCCGCCCGCGATCCACAGCGCGCTGGCCCCGAGCGCCAGGACCGGCGAGCGCACCAGGTGCGCGACGTCCGTACTGGACGCCCGGAGCACCGCGGCGACCGTGTCCGGGGCAGCGGCCGCCATGAACAGCGAGGTGCCGGCGAGGACGACCGCGTACCCGAAGGTGAAGGGGGTGCCGGCCGGCGAGGGCAGCAGCCGCGCCAGGGCACGGAGGCGGCCGGGGCGGCGGCGCGCCGGCACGGTCTCCGGCACGGGCGGGCCGGTCTGCGCCGGGATGCCGGTCGCCGGAGGCAGCACCTCGGACCCGGACGCCGTCCCGGCGCCGGCCCTCACACCTGTCTCCACGTGCCGCAACCCTTCCGCGCAGCTCCCCGTCGCGCGGCTGCGCAACCGAAGATCTATCCCAGATTCCGCACCCGCCGGCGCCACGGCCCCCGGCCCGGACAGCGAATGTGACCAGATTCACAGCAACCTGTCAGGGCCCCACGGCGTCCGCCCCGGACCCTCCCGCGCGGCCCACCACAATGTCCCCATGCCCGACAGCCTTCCCCCGGAACCTCCGACCGTCCTGGACCGCCGGACCGGCCCGCACGGCGAGGTCGTCCTGCGCCGCCACGGCGACCTGCTCCAGATCATCGCCAACGGCACGTTCCTGATGGACACCTCCGACGGCCGCTCGGAGCGGCTCCTGATCGACGCGGCACTGGCCGAGCTGCCGCCCGACCGGCCGCGGCCGAGCCTGCTCATCGGCGGACTCGGCGTCGGGTTCTCCCTGGCCCATGCCGCCAACACCCCCCGCTGGGGCCGGATCACGGTCGTCGAGCGCGAGCGGGCCATCATCGAGTGGCACCTCGACGGACCGCTGCGGCCCCTTTCCGCCGAGGCCCTCGACGACCCCCGCACGGAGATCGTCGAGGCCGACCTGGTGCGCCACCTGCACACGGCGTCCACCACCTACGACGCCCTCTGCCTGGACATCGACAACGGCCCGGACTGGACCGTCACCGAGGACAACGACAGCCTCTACTCCCCCGCAGGTCTCGCCGCCTGCCGGGCCCGCCTCACCCCTGGCGGCGTGCTGGCCGTCTGGTCCGCACAGCCCTCCGCAAATTTCGAAGGAACCTTGCGGAATGCCGGATTCCGGGCGGTCCGCACCGAAGAGATCCCCGTTGTCCGAGGCGTACCCGACGTGGTGCACCTCGCAGTACGGGCCGCGTAGCCGACCGGCGGTAACTCCCCGTACGCTGACGTCCGAAACCCAGATCATTCAAGCGTCAAGCGCGCCAGGACGGCGCGCATTCAGGGGCGGGGCGATGGAGCAGACACACACCTCCCAGAACGGCAGCACGGCGACGCCGGGCGCCCAGCGACGGGTTCTCGTCGTCGAGGACGACCCGACGATCGTGGACGCCATCGCCGCCCGGCTGCGGGCCGAGGGATTCCTCGTGCAAACCGCACAGGACGGTCCGGCGGCGGTCGACACCGCCGAGGCGTGGCAGCCCGACCTGCTGATCCTCGACATCATGCTGCCCGGCTTCGACGGACTGGAGGTCTGCCGCCGCGTGCAGGCGGCGCGGCCGGTCCCGGTCATGATGCTGACGGCACGCGACGACGAGACGGACATGCTCGTCGGGCTCGGCGTCGGCGCCGACGACTACATGACCAAGCCGTTCTCCATGCGCGAGCTGGCGGCGCGGGTCCACGTCCTGCTGCGCCGCGTCGAGCGGGCGGCGCTCGCCGCGGCCACCCCGCGCAGCGGCATCCTGCGCCTGGGCGAGCTGGAGATCGACCACGCGCAGCGGCGCGTGCGGGTGCGCAGCGAGGACGTGCACCTCACGCCCACCGAGTTCGACCTGCTGGTCTGCCTGGCGAACACCCCGCGCGCCGTCCTCTCCCGCGAGCAGTTGCTCGCCGAGGTGTGGGACTGGGCGGACGCCTCGGGCACCCGCACCGTCGACAGCCACATCAAGGCGCTGCGCCGCAAGATCGGCGCCGAGCGCATCCGCACCGTGCACGGTGTGGGCTACGCGCTGGAGACGCCGAACCCATGAGTGCCGGGGACCGGGCACCGTACGGCCGCCCCCACCGGCCGCATCCCCTCAACCCGCACTGGGCCACGGGCGGCCTGCGCCCCTTCTCGATCAAGGCGAAGCTCGGCACGCTCGTCGTCGTCTCCGTCTTCATCACCACGGGCCTGCTCATGGTGGCGATGTACACGGCGACGGAGCTGCGCTTCATCACCGTGTTCTCGATCATCGCGACCCTGCTGATCACCCAGTTCGTGGCGCACAGCCTCACCGCGCCGCTGGACGAGATGAACACGGTGGCGCGCTCCATCTCCAACGGCGACTACACCCGCCGCGTCCGGGGCGCCGACCGCCGCGACGAGCTGGGTGACCTCGCCGTCACGATCAATCGCATGGCCGACGAGCTGGCCGCGCAGGACCTCCAGCGCAAAGAGCTGGTCGCCAACGTCTCGCACGAGCTGCGCACCCCCATCGCCGGGCTGCGCGCCGTCCTGGAGAACGTGGTGGACGGCGTCATGTCCGCCGACCCCGAGACGATGCGCACCGCGCTGAAGCAGACGGAGCGGCTCGGCCGGCTCGTGGAGACCCTGCTCGACCTCTCCCGCCTGGACAACGGCGTCGTGCCGCTCAAGGCCCGCCGCTTCGAGGTGTGGCCGTACCTCTCGGGCGTGCTCAAGGAGGCGAACATGGCGGTGTCCCAGCGCGCGGGCATCGCCTCCGGCTCCGGCACCCACACGCGGACCGACGTCCACCTCCACCTGGACGTCTCACCGCCGGAGCTGACGGCGCACGCCGACCCGGAGCGCATCCACCAGGTCGTGGCGAACCTCATCGACAACGCGGTGAAGCACTCGCCGCCGCACGGCCGCGTCACCGTACGGGCCCGGCGCGGCCTCGCTCCCGAATCCCTGGAACTGGAAGTGCTCGACGAGGGCCCCGGCATCCCGCAGTCGGAGTGGCACCGGGTCTTCGAGCGCTTCAACCGGGGCAACGCGGGAGCGGGCGGCAACGGCAAGGGCGACGGCGGCACCGGTCTCGGCCTCGCCATCGCGCGCTGGGCCGTGGACCTGCACGGAGGCCGGATCGGCGTGGCCGAATCGGAGCGCGGGTGCCGGATCAAGGTCACCCTTCCGGGAGAACCCCGAACGCAAAGTTGACGTAGGGTTCCGGTCAGGCGGAGGTCAAGCCGCGCCCAGCTGTACGCAGGTACGCCGGGCGCGTAGCCGAACGTACCGGAACCCCGGTTGTTTCCCGCCATTTCCCGGCCCGAAACCCGGCTTCCGATGTGACTTACGCGACGGATGACCGGCCCGGCCTGCACGTCCCGCCGATGGAGGCGTAGCCTTTATTCCCGCTGTCCATCACCTTGTGAGAAGCGGAAGAGGGCGGTTACCGCCGTGTCGCCACAGTCCCCCAGTAACTCGAGCATCTCGACCGAGACCGACCAAGCCGGGCAGGGAAAAAACCCTGCCGCTGCCTTCGGTCCCAATGAGTGGCTCGTCGACGAGATCTATCAGCAGTACCTCCAGGACCCGAATTCGGTCGACAGAGCCTGGTGGGACTTCTTCGCCGACTACAAGCCAGGTGCCGCAGCCGCGGGGGCTGCGCCGACCGCGGCGCCGGAGCAGAAGCCCGCGGCCCCGGCCGAGCAGGCGCCCGCCGCACCGGCCCCGGCCCCCGCGAAGCCCGCCGAGGCGCCCGCTGCTCAGGCCGCCGCCCCGGCGGCCGCGAAGCCCGCGCCCGCGCAGCCGGCCCCCGCCGCCGCGAAGCCCGCTCCCGCCGCCCCCGCTCCGAAGAAGGCTGAACCAGTGACGACCGAGGCCCCGGCCGGCCCCGAGCTCGTGACGCTGCGCGGTCCCGCCGCCGCCGTCGCGAAGAACATGAACGCCTCCATCGAGGTCCCCACGGCCACGTCCGTGCGCGCCGTCCCGGTGAAGCTGCTGTTCGACAACCGCATCGTCATCAACAACCACCTCAAGCGCGCCCGCGGCGGGAAGATCTCCTTCACGCACCTCATCGGGTACGCGATGGTGCAGGCCATCAAGGCCATGCCGTCGATGAACTACTCGTTCGCGGTCAAGGACGGCAAGCCGACCCTGGTCAAGCCGGAGCACATCAACTTCGGCCTCGCGATCGACCTCGTGAAGCCCAACGGCGACCGCCAGCTGGTCGTCGCGGGCATCAAGAAGGCCGAGACGCTGAACTTCTTCGAGTTCTGGCAGGCCTACGAGGACATCGTCCGCCGCGCCCGCGACGGCAAGCTCGGCATGGACGACTTCACCGGCGTCACGGTCTCCCTGACCAACCCCGGCGGCCTCGGCACCGTCCACTCCGTCCCGCGCCTGATGCCCGGCCAGTCGGTCATCATGGGTGTCGGCTCGATGGACTACCCCGCGGAGTTCCAGGGCACCTCCCAGGACACCCTGAACAAGCTCGGCATCTCGAAGGTCATGACGCTCACGTCGACCTACGACCACCGGGTCATCCAGGGCGCCGCCTCCGGCGAGTTCCTGCGCATCGTCGCGAACCTCCTCCTCGGGGAGAACGAGTTCTACGACGAGATCTTCAAGGCCCTGCGCATCCCCTACGAGCCGGTCCGCTGGTTCAAGGACATCGACGCCAGCCACGACGACGACGTCACCAAGGCCGCGCGGGTCTTCGAGCTGATCCACTCCTACCGGGTCCGCGGCCACGTCATGGCCGACACCGACCCGCTGGAGTACAAGCAGCGCAAGCACCCCGACCTGGACATCACCGAGCACGGCCTCACCCTGTGGGACCTGGAGCGCGAGTTCGCGGTCGGCGGCTTCGCCGGCAAGTCGATGATGAAGCTGCGCGACATCCTCGGCGTGCTGCGCGACTCGTACTGCCGCACCACCGGCGTCGAGTTCATGCACATCCAGGACCCGAAGCAGCGCAAGTGGATCCAGGACCGGATCGAGCGCTCGCACTCCAACCCGGAGCGCGAGGAGCAGCTGCGCATCCTGCGCCGGCTGAACGCGGCCGAGGCCTTCGAGACCTTCCTTCAGACGAAGTACGTCGGCCAGAAGCGGTTCTCCCTGGAGGGCGGCGAGTCCGTCATCCCGCTGCTCGACGCGGTCATCGACTCCGCCGCCGAGGCCCGCCTCGACGAGGTCGTCATCGGCATGGCCCACCGCGGCCGGCTGAACGTGCTGGCCAACATCGTCGGCAAGTCGTACGCGCAGATCTTCCGCGAGTTCGAGGGCAACCTCGACCCGAAGTCGATGCACGGCTCCGGCGACGTCAAGTACCACCTGGGCGCGCAGGGCACCTTCACCGGCCTGGACGGCGAGCAGATCAACGTCTCGCTGGCCGCGAACCCCTCCCACCTGGAGACGGTCGACCCGGTCATCGAGGGCATCGTCCGCGCCAAGCAGGACATCATCAACAAGGGCGGCACGGACTTCACGGTCCTGCCGGTCGCCCTCCACGGTGACGCGGCCTTCGCGGGCCAGGGTGTGGTCGCCGAGACGCTCAACATGTCTCAGCTGCGCGGTTACCGCACGGGCGGCACGGTCCACATCGTCATCAACAACCAGGTCGGCTTCACCGCCGCCCCGGAGTCCTCGCGCTCCTCCATGTACGCCACCGACGTGGCCCGCATGATCGAGGCGCCGATCTTCCACGTGAACGGCGACGACCCCGAGGCCGTCGTCCGCGTTGCCCGTCTGGCCTTCGAGTTCCGCCAGGCGTTCAACAAGGATGTCGTCATCGACCTCATCTGCTACCGCCGCCGCGGTCACAACGAGTCGGACAACCCGGCGTTCACGCAGCCGCTGATGTACGACCTGATCGACAAGAAGCGCTCGGTGCGCAAGCTCTACACCGAGTCCCTCATCGGTCGCGGCGACATCACCCTGGAAGAGGCCGAGCAGGCGCTCCAGGACTTCCAGGGCCAGCTGGAGAAGGTCTTCACCGAGGTCCGCGAGGCCGTCTCGCAGCCGGGCGAGGCCCAGCTGCCCGAGCCGCAGCCGGAGTTCCCGGTGGCCGTGCAGACGGCGATCTCCCAGGAGGTCGTCAAGCGCATCGCCGAGTCCCAGGTGAACATCCCGGACAACGTCACGGTGCACCCGCGCCTGCTGCCGCAGCTGCAGCGCCGCGCCGCGATGATCGAGGACGGGACGATCGACTGGGGCATGGGCGAGACCCTCGCCGTCGGCTCGCTCCTCCTGGAGGGCACCCCGGTGCGCCTGTCCGGCCAGGACTCGCGCCGCGGCACCTTCGGCCAGCGCCACGCGGTCCTCATCGACCGGGCGACGGGCGAGGACTACACCCCGCTCCTCTACCTGTCGCCCGAGCAGGCCCGCTACAACGTCTACGACTCGCTGCTCTCCGAGTACGCGGTCATGGGCTTCGAGTACGGCTACTCGCTGGCACGTCCCGAGTCCCTCGTGCTGTGGGAAGCGCAGTTCGGTGACTTCGTCAACGGCGCGCAGACGATCGTCGACGAGTACATCTCGGCCGCCGAGCAGAAGTGGGGCCAGACCTCCGGCGTCACGCTGCTGCTGCCGCACGGCTACGAGGGCCAGGGCCCGGACCACTCCTCGGCCCGTGTCGAGCGCTTCCTCCAGCTCTGCGCGCAGAACAACATGACGGTCGCCATGCCGACGCTGCCGTCGAACTACTTCCACCTCCTGCGGTGGCAGGTGCACAACCCGCACCACAAGCCGCTGGTGGTCTTCACCCCGAAGTCGATGCTGCGCCTCAAGGCCGCCGCGTCGAAGGTGGAGGAGTTCACGTCGGGCGGCTTCCGTCCGGTCATCGGTGACGATTCGGTGGACGCGAACGCGGTCAAGAAGGTCGTCTTCGTGGCGGGCAAGCTGTACTACGACCTGGAGGCGGAGCGGAAGAAGAGCGGCGTCACCGACACCGCGATCATCCGCGTCGAGCGCCTGTACCCGCTGCCGGGCACCGAGCTCCAGGCCGAGATCGCCAAGTACCCGAACGCCGAGAAATACCTGTGGGCGCAGGAGGAGCCGGCGAACCAGGGTGCCTGGCCGTTCATCGCCCTCAACCTGATCGACCACCTGGACCTGGCGGTCGGCGCCGACATCCCGCACGGCGAGCGGCTGCGGCGCATCTCGCGCCCGCACGGCTCCTCGCCCGCGGTCGGCTCCGCCAAGCGCCACCAGGCCGAGCAGGAGCAGCTGGTGCGTGAGGTGTTCGAGGCGTAGCACGTCCGTGCCGTACGCCGGTCGGGCCCGGCTCCCCTCGGGGGGGCCGGGCCCTTCCGTGTCCGCGCCCTCACCTGTCCGGGCCCGGCGGGGCGGGGGCCCGCGGCGCTCTTTTATCCTGGGTGCGCAAGCGCGTCCACAAGCCTCCGGAGCACCCCCATGTACTTCACCGACCGCGGCATCGAAGAGCTGGCGAAGCGGCGCGGCGAGGAGGAGGTCACCTTCGAGTGGCTCGCCGAGCAGCTCCGTACGTTCGTCGACCTCAACCCGGACTTCGAGGTCCCGGTGGAGCGCCTCGCCACCTGGCTGGCGCGCCTGGACGACGAGGACGAGGACGAGTAGGCGGCCGGCGCGGATGAGCGGGGCCGTCAGTCGCGGGCCGCGCGGAGCCGGTCGTACGCGAGTCCGAGCACGCCGTGCACGAGGAGCAGGGTCCCGGCCGTGAGCCAGCCGCCGCTGCGCCGGCGCAGGCCGTGGAAGGCGAGCGGCAGGCCCGTCGCGAGCTGGGCGGCGGCCAGGCGGCGCCCCTTGGGGCCGCGCATCCAGGGGCCGACGCCGGTGGTCTCCACGACGTCGAGTTCGGCGTGGACGGCGTCCCGCCAGCCCCGCCACTCGACCGTCTCGACGCCGTCCAGGACCCGGGCGGCCTCCCGCAGCCGCTGCGCCGGTGCGCCGGGCGTCAGGCCCGCGGGGAGCGTGAGGCCGGTGCGGGTGAGGACCGCGAGCAGCCCTCGCAGCCGGGCCGCGGCGTCGGCCGCGTCGTCCGGCCGGGCCAGCACATCGAGGGACTGCATGTCGAGCACCGGGTCGAGGCCGAGCCGGGCGGCGAAGGTGCGCATGGCCTCGTCCTCGCCGACCGGGGTGCCGTTCGCCAGCCATTCGTAGCCGACGGGGCGGCGGAAGCCCGAGGCGAGCGTGAAGCCGCCGTGGTCGGCGTCCCACCACAGGGCGAGCACCGGCCAGGGGGCGCCGACGGCGAGGGCGCCGGCCCAGCCGCCGAGCACGCGGTCGACGGGGTCGCCGCCGCCCTGCGTCGAGGCCAGCCACGGCGCCCCCTCCGGCACGAGGACGCTCCACGCCTCACCGGCGGGCAGGAGCAGCATCCGCTCGCGCAGGAGCTGGGCGGCGGGGCCGACGAGGGCGGGCTCGGCACGGCAGAGCAGCAGCGCACCGGACGGGCCGGACGGACCAGACGGGTCGGGCTGGGGGGACGACATGGCCCCACGCTAGGGCAATTCGCCCGACTTGGACCACAAATGAGTACCCCGGTGCGGGACGGAGCGACGGGTACGGTCTTGACTTTCCGTAACCGCGATATATCGTGTTTGACAGTGGACGCGATATGGCGCGTTCACTCCGGAGGAGGTCGCACCATGCCCGAATGGTCCGTCGCGGAGCCGCGCAAGCTCGCCTTCGACGAGCCGGTGACGGCCCTGCACGTACGCATCGTGAACGGAACGGTGAACGTGGTGGGCACCGACGAAGGTTCCGCGCGCCTGGAGGTCTCGCACCTCGAGGGCCCCCCGCTGCGGGTCACCCAGCAGGACGGCACGCTCTCC
Source organism: Streptomyces sp. NPDC006552 (assembly GCF_040611655.1). Classification (NCBI taxonomy): domain Bacteria; kingdom Bacillati; phylum Actinomycetota; class Actinomycetes; order Kitasatosporales; family Streptomycetaceae; genus Streptomyces; species Streptomyces sp. NPDC006552. The sequence goes on along the minus strand of NZ_JBEXOS010000029.1, from coordinate 8,799 downwards.
GTCGCCTATGACGACCTGCCCTGGAAGGGCCTCCTGAAGTGGCTCGACCGCAAGGGCTGGCACCGCAGCGCCGTGGTCTCGCTCGCGGTGCCGAGCGGCACCCGGGTCGAGCTCGGCGTGGTCGGCGCGGGCGCCGTCGTCTCCGGCATGGCGGGGCACACGGAGGTGAAGGGCGTCACCGGCGACACCACACTGGTCGGTGTCACGGGGCCGGTGCGCACCAGCACGGTCTCCGGGGGCGTGGAGGCCCAGGCGGTCACCGGCGACCTCCGGTTCAACTCGGTGTCGGGCGATCTGACGGTCGTCGAGGGCTCGGGCTCCTTCGTGAAGGCGGAGACCGTGAGCGGCTCGATGATCGTGGACCTGGACCCCGCGGGCCCCACGGACGTGCACCTCACGAGCGTCTCCGGCGAGATCGCCATCCGCATCCCGCACCCCGCGGACACGGAGGTCGAGGCGAACACGGCGAGCGGCGCGGTGTCGAACGCCTTCGACGGGCTGCGGGTCTCCGGACAGTGGGGCGCCCACAAGATCACCGGGCGGCTCGGGGCGGGCACCGGGGCCCTGAAGGCAACCACCGTCTCCGGCTCGATCGCGCTGCTGCGCAGGCCCTCCGGCGAGGACGACCACCCGGGGGCGGCCGGGACGCGGGAGGCCGCCGGTCCGGACGCGGACACCACCGCCGGGGCCCCGGCAGCGACGGACCCGGCCCCGTCACCACCGCCGGCACGGCCCACGCAGAGCCCCGCTGACGACCCCACCAACGGCCCCACCGATGGCCCGACTGACGGCCCCGCCGACAAGAAGGTGCTCTGACATGCCTCCCGTCTTCGCCCACGGCCGTCTGCGCCTCTACCTCCTGAAGCTGCTCGACGAGGCACCGCGCCACGGCTACGAGGTGATCCGCCTGCTGGAGGAGCGTTTCCACGGCCTGTACGCGCCCTCGGCGGGCACCGTCTACCCACGGCTGGCCAAGCTGGAGTCCGAGGGGCTCGTCACCCACACGACCGAGGGCGGCCGGAAGGTCTACGCGATCACCGACGCCGGCCGCGCCGAGCTGGCCGACCGCAGCGGTGAACTGGCCGACCTGGAGCTGGAGATCCGCGAATCGGTGGCCGAGCTGGCCGCCGAGATCCGGGACGACGTGCGCGGGGCGGCGGGCGAGCTGCGCCGCGAGGTGCGCGCGGCCACGTCACAGGCCCACGGCGCCCGCGCCGGGACGGGGCCGGACCTGGGTGACCTGCGGGACCTGCGGGACCTCAAGGACTTCACCGACGGGGAGTCCTGGCGCACCGCCAAGGAGGAGCTGCGCCGGGCCAGGCAGGAGTGGAAGGAGCAGGCGCGGCGCGCGAAGGACGAGAGCCGCCGGGCCCGCGAGGAGGCGCAGCGGGCGCGCCGTCAGGCCAAGGAGACCCAGGACAAGGTCCGGGCGCAGGCGCAGGACGAGTTGCAGCGGATGGCCAAGCGCGTCCAGGACCAGGTGCAGGACCACTTCGCGCGCGGCGACTGGCCGACGGGCGTGCGCGAGGGCCTGTCCGAGCTGGCCAGGGAGTTCGGCGACTTCGGCAAGACGTTCGGCAAGGACTTCGGAAAGGATGCCGGGAGCGGTTCCGGCACCGGCCCGGTCACGGAGCCCCCGGCCGCGGCGGAGCCGGTGTACCGCCCGGCGTCGGACGCGGTCCCCGCCGAGTACGTCCCGTCGTGGGCGGCGGAGGACCTCTCCGGCGACCCCACCGGCGACCCGGCCCGGGACCTGGACCGGCTCCTGGACCGCTTCCGCGACGACATCCGCGACACAGCCCGCGACCACGGCGTCTCCGCCGACCAGCTCCACACGGCCCGCCACCACCTCGCGGAGGCGGCGGCGCACATCACGGCGACGCTGCGCACGCCGAAGAGATGACGGGGCCCGCCGGGGATCCGGGTCGGGGGTGAGCCGGGGTTCTTGCGGTCACTGGCGCGCGGGGTCACATCTCAGTTGACCGGGCCCCGCCGCGGGTCCCGCGCCGGATCCGCGGGGGGGTCAGCTCGGCGCGGGTGGGTCCGTCTCGCCCCCCGCACCCGCACCCCCGGCACCCCCGCTCCCGGCACCCCGGTCTCCGTACAGCACCCGCTCGACCGCCGGCAGTGTCACCCCGTGGCCCGCGAGGGTCTCGGAGGCGATGCCGGGGCGGGAGGCGAGGGCGAGGAGGAGGTGTTCGTCGCCGATGGCGCGGTCGCGGTGGGCCAGGGCCATGCGCAGGGACGACTCCAGGACCCCCTTGGCCTCCTTGGCGAAGGGCCGTCGGCCGCCGACCCGCCGGTCTCCGCTGAGAGCACCGACGCCGTGGGTCTGTTCGACCCGGGCGACGATCTCGTCGACGTCGATGCCGAGCCCCGCGAGCGCCTCCGCGTCCGCCTGTGACAGGCCCGCGCGGCGGCGGGCGGCGAGCAGCGCGTCGCCGATCGACGCCCGCTTGTCGTCGGCGTCCATGCCGAGCGCGCCCAGGGCGAAGGAGCCGCGGGTGCCACGGGCGTCGAGGACCGCCAGGAGCAGATGTCCCTCGTCGACGCGCGGGGCGCGCTCGCGCTCCGCGTGGGTGACGGCGCCCTTGACCACGTCCCGGGCACCTTGGGTGAACCGCTCGAACATCATCGCCTCCCGTACTTCTTGTGCACGGCCTGTCGGCTGACTCCCAGCTCGGCCGCGATCTCCTGCCACGACCAGCCCTGCCGGCGCGCGCTGCGCACCTGTACCGCTTCCAGTTGCTCGAGCAGCCGCCGCAGCGCGGCGACCGACCGCAGCCCGACACGCGGGTCGCGGTCGCCCGCCTGCTCGGCGAGATCCGTTGCCTCGGTCATGGTGTCAATGTAAGTTGACAGACCCTTCCTGTCAACGAGAGTTGACAGGAAGGGCGCGAAAAAGGGGCGCCGCAGCACGCCGCAGCACCCCTTCTCCCGCCCCGCTCCCGCAGCTCTCAGACGGTCAGCACGACCTTGCCGAAGAGGTCGCCGCCGACCATCTTCGAGAACCCCTCGCGCGCCCGGTCCAGCGGCAGCACCTCGTCGATGACGGGCCGCACCCCGGTGGCGGCGCAGAAGGACAGCAGGTCCTCCAGCTCGTCCTTGGAGCCCATGGTGGAGCCGACGACCTTCAGCTCCAGGAAGAAGATGCGGTTCAGCTCGGCGGACTTCGGGCTGGGCCCGCTGGTCGCGCCCGAGATGACCAGCGTGCCGCCCGGCTTGAGGGACTTGACCGAGTGCGACCACGTGGCCGCGCCGACCGTCTCGATCACGGCGTCCACCCGCTGCGGCAGCCGCGCCCCGGACTCCACGGCCTCGACGGCTCCCAGCTCCAGGGCCCGCTCGCGCTTGGCCTCGTCGCGGCTGGTCGCGAAGACGCGCAGCCCGGCCGCCTTGCCGAGGACGATCGCGGCCGTGGCGACACCGCCGCCCGCCCCCTGCACCAGCACCGAGTCACCGGGGCGCACCCCGGCGTTGGTGAAGAGCATCCGGTACGCGGTCAGCCAGGCGGTCGGCAGGCACGCGGCCTCGGCGAAGGAGAGCTCCTTCGGCTTGGGCAGCACGTTCCACTCGGGGACGGTGACCTGCTCGGCGAAGGTGCCCTGGTACTTCTCGGTGAGGATGGAGCGGCCCTCGCGCGCCCCGACCCCGTGTCCGGACTGGCCGATGACGGAGTGGAGCACGACCTCGTTGCCCTCGCTGTCGATGCCGGCGGCGTCGCAGCCGAGGATCATCGGCAGCGCCTCCTCGCCGAGCCCGACCCCGCGCAGGGACCACAGGTCGTGATGGTTGAGGGAGGCGGCCTTGACGTTCACGGTGGTCCAGCCCGGCCGGTCCACGGGGGCGGGACGCTCCCCCGTCTCCAGTCCGTTCAGCGGCTGATCACGGTCGATGCGGGCGGCGTAGGCAGCGAACATGACCTTGACGATAGGCGCCGCGCCCGGAGCGGGGAACCACCCGCGGCTGTGACGCACGTCCTCTGGCGCACCCCGCGAAAACGCGGCAGGCCCCCCGAGAGGACGCGGTCGGCGCCCCACCGGAACAGAGCAGTCTCAGACGCCTCGCGGCACCGCCGCAGGCGAAAGGCCCCGCACAAGGCGGGGCCTTCACCATGCGCAGCCGGGCGCGCGCGGCGGGACTCCCGCGGCGCTCGCACCCGCACGGTTGTCGCCGCTACCGGCGCGCCACGCCCTCCGCCCGCGCCGCCGCGGCCACGGCCGCGGTGACCGCCGGCGCGACCCGCTCGTCGAACGGCGACGGGATGACGTACTCGGCGGACAGGTCGTCGCCGACCACCGCGGCCAGCGCCTCCGCCGCGGCGATCTTCATCGTCTCGGTGATCCGCGAGGCCCGGACCTGCAGCGCGCCCGCGAAGATCCCGGGGAACGCCAGCACGTTGTTGATCTGGTTCGGGAAGTCCGAGCGCCCGGTCGCGACGACGGCCGCGTACTTGTGGGCGACGTCCGGGTGGACCTCGGGGTTCGGGTTGGCCATCGCGAAGACGAAGGAACCCGGCGCCATGGAGGCGACCGCGGACTCGGGGACCGTACCGCCGGAGACGCCGATGTAGACGTCGGCGCCCGCGAGGGCGTCCTCCAGGGAGCCGGAGAGACCGGCCTTGTTGGTGATCTCCGCCAGCTCGCGCTTGACCGCGGTGAGGTCCTCGCGGTCGCGGCTGACGATGCCCTTGCGGTCGGTGACCGCGACGTCGCCGAGGCCCGCCTCGATCAGGAACTTCGCGATCGCCACACCGGCCGCGCCGGCGCCCGAGATCACGGCCCGCAGCTCACCGAGGGTGCGGCCGCTGAGCCGGACCGCGTTCTTCAGCGCGGCCAGCGTGACGACGGCCGTGCCGTGCTGGTCGTCGTGGAAGACCGGGATGTCGAGCTTCTCCTGGAGCCGGCGCTCGATCTCGAAGCAGCGCGGCGCCGAGATGTCCTCCAGGTTGACGCCGCCGAAGGACGGAGCGAGCCGCACGACGGTGTCGACGATCTCGTCCACGTCCGTCGTCGCGAGCGCGATCGGCACCGCGTCCACGCCGCCGAACTGCTTGAAGAGGATGGCCTTGCCCTCCATCACCGGGAGGGACGCCTCGGGGCCGATGTCACCGAGGCCGAGGACGGCCGTACCGTCGGTGACCACGGCCACGACGCTCGACTTCCACGTGTAGTCGTGGACGAGTTCCGGCTGCTCGGCGATGGCGCTGCACACCTTGGCGACGCCGGGCGTGTACGCCAGGGACAGGTCGTCCTTGTCGCGGATCGGCACGGTGGCCTGCACGGCCATCTTGCCGCCGCGGTGCAGCGCGAAGGCCGGATCGAAGGACTCGGCGAGATCGCTGCTGCCTTCGTTGCCGGTACTGCTGTCGCTGCGAGGATTGACGATCTCCGCTGCCACTTGTCTTACCCCTTAAGTCTTAAACATCAGTTGAGGGTGTCCGCTCCTGGTTGAGGAGCGGGCGGGCACCGCGTACGCACCGCTCGGCCCCGTTGGGGAACCGCTGCACAGGCACGTACACGACGGGCGCGCCGCACGCGCGCCCTGAGCCCCGGATGAGGGGTGTAAAGAACCTTCTTACCCGACGGACGGCGCTGCGGACGAGCCCATACGTGATCGATCACGCCCCGGTGACATGACTCATAGCCGAATATCTGGACAAGTCGCCGACGGGCGCTCGACACCGGGGGAAACCTGGCCCGAATGGTGAGACAGCGGACAGTTCGCCGGAGATTCTTCCGTCGCGCGGCGGCCGGTCAGCAGATGCTGCGGCCCCATGCACCGTGATGGGCGGTGGTGTTGGTGGTCTTGGCACACCTGTTATCCGATTTTGACATCGGCGACCCCCTGAAGTGACCCGTCCGAATGGCAAGATGCCGTAATCACACAAGGTCGCGACACCCGAAGGTGTGTGCCAGGCGACCGGATTCGGCAACTCCACCCATCCCGCCGGAGGACCCAACCATGACCGCAAGCACCACCCGTCGTACGACCGCGCGCTCCGCGAAGTCCCGGACAGCCGCGGTCGGCGCGATCGCGGTCGCCGGCACCCTGCTGCTGACCGGCTGCGGCGACCAGACGAAGGACAAGGACGCGGACAGCGGTTCCTCGTCCGCCAAGAGCGCGCCGCTCGCCGCCAAGCTTCCCCAGAAGATCCGCGACAAGGGCGTCGTCCGCGTCGGTTCGGACATCGCGTACGCCCCGGTCGAGTTCAAGGACAAGTCCGGCAAGGCCGTCGGTATCGATCCCGACCTCGCGGCCGCGCTGGGCAAGCAGCTCGGCGTGACCTTCGAGTTCCAGAACGGCACCTTCGACACCCTGGTGACCGGCCTGCGCTCGAACCGCTACGACATCGCGATGTCGGCCATGACCGACACCAAGGACCGCCAGGAAGGCGTCGACTCCGACACCGGCAAGAAGGTCGGCGAGGGCATCGACTTCGTCGACTACTTCAACGCGGGCGTCTCGATCTACACGCCGAAGGGCAAGACCCAGGGGATCAAGACCTGGGACGACCTGTGCGGCAAGAAGATCGTGGTGCAGCGCGGCACCGTCTCCCACGACCTCGCCAAGGCGCAGGCCAAGAAGTGCCCGGCCGGCAAGAAGCTGGGCATCCAGGCCTTCGACGACGACCAGCAGGCCCAGACCCGGTTGCGTTCCGGTGGCGCGGACGCCGGCTCCTCCGACTTCCCGGTCGCCGCGTACGCGGTGAAGACGGCGGGCGGCGGCAAGGACTTCGAGCTCGTCGGCGACCAGGTCGAGGCCGCGCCGTACGGCATCGCCGTCTCCAAGGAACAGACGCAGCTGCGCGACGCCATCAAGGCCGCGCTCGACGCGGTCATCAAGAACGGCGAGTACGACAAGATCATCGCGAAGTGGGGCGTCGAGGCGGGTGCCGTCAAGACGGCCGTCGTCAACGGCGGCAAGTAGCGGCACCCACAGCGCCTGACGCGTCGTTGAAAGGCAAGATCCGTGTCTGTTGACATAGCCAAGACGGGCGGCGGTCCCGACGGGACGCCGCCGCCCGCGGCCGCGCCGGAATCCCTCAAGGCGATCCCGGTCCGGCACTACGGGCGGTACGTCGCCGCGGTGGTCGCCCTCGCGCTCCTCGGTTCGATCGTCTACGCGTTCAGCCAGGGCAAGATCAACTGGGGCGCGGTCCCCGACTACTTCTTCGACGACCGCATCCTGACGGGCGTCGGCAAGACCCTGCTCCTGACGGTCCTGTCGATGCTGATCGGTGTGGTCGGCGGTGTCACCCTCGCCGTGATGCGCCTGTCGAAGAACCCGGTGACCAGCTCGATCGCCTGGTTCTACATCTGGTTCTTCCGCGGCACCCCGGTCCTGGTCCAGTTGTTCATCTGGTTCAACCTGGGCCTGGTCTTCGAGTACATCAACCTCGGGCCGATCTACAAGGACTACTGGTCGTCCTTCATGACGCCGCTGCTCACGGCCCTCCTGGGGCTCGGCCTCAACGAGGCGGCGTACATGGCGGAGATCTGCCGCGCGGGTCTGCTCTCGGTCGACGAGGGCCAGACCGAGGCGTCGCACGCGCTCGGCATGAGCCACGCGAAGACGCTGCGCCGCATCGTGATCCCGCAGGCGATGCGGGTCATCGTGCCGCCGACCGGCAACGAGTTCATCAACATGCTCAAGACCACCTCGCTCGTCGCGGCGGTCCAGTTCAACGAACTCTTCCGGTACGCCCAGGACATCGGCACGCAGTCCGGCTCCCCGGTGGAGATGTACTTCACCGCCGCGGCCTGGTACCTGATCATGACGTCGGTCCTGAGCGTGGGGCAGTTCTACATCGAGCGCTACTACGCGCGGGGCACCTCACGGCAGCTGCCCAGCACGCCGTGGCAGAAGGTGAAGGCCAACATGCTGTCCTTCTCGAACCGTTCGGGCGCGGGGGTGTCGGCATGAGCCAGAACGCGATGGTCAAGGCCGAGGGCGTACACAAGTCCTTCGGCAGCGTCGAGGTCCTCAAGGGCATCGACCTGGAGGTCAGGCAGGGCGAGGTCTTCTGCCTCATCGGCCCCTCCGGGTCCGGCAAGTCGACGTTCCTGCGCTGCATCAATCACCTGGAGAAGGTCAGCGCCGGACGGCTGTACGTCGACGGGGAGCTGGTCGGTTACCGGCAGCAGGGCGACAAGCTCTACGAGCTCCGCGACCGGGAGGTCGCCCTGAAGCGGCGCGACATCGGCATGGTGTTCCAGCGCTTCAACCTCTTCCCGCACCTGACCGCGGTGGAGAACGTCATGGAAGCGCCGGTCCAGGTCAAGGGGGTCTCCAAGGCCCAGGCCCGGGCCCGCGCCCAGGAGCTGCTCGAACGCGTCGGCCTTGCCGACAAGGCCGGCAACTTCCCCTCGCAGCTCTCCGGCGGCCAGCAGCAGCGCGTGGCGATCGCGCGGGCGCTGGCGATGGACCCGAAGCTGATGCTCTTCGACGAGCCGACGTCGGCGCTCGACCCGGAGCTGGTCGGTGACGTCCTCGACGTCATGCGCGACCTCGCCGAGTCCGGTATGACGATGGTCGTCGTGACGCACGAGATGGGGTTCGCGCGGGAGGTCGGCGACAGTCTCGTCTTCATGGACGAGGGGGTCGTGGTCGAGTCGGGCCATCCGCGTGACGTCCTGACGGACCCGCAGCACGAGCGGACGAAGTCGTTCCTGTCGAAGGTGCTCTGAACTCTTTCGGCGGGACAGAGGGGGCGGAGAGCGGGCCAGCTGCGGCACCGTCGACAGGACACCGATGCTGAAGGTGTTCCGCAGGGCGTTCCAGAAGAAGTCCGACGTG
>NZ_JBEXOS010000028.1:0-93455 GCF_040611655.1 Streptomyces sp. NPDC006552 | reverse complement strand
AGCGGCGCCAGGTGACGGACCGGGCCAACGGGACGACGGACGGGGTGCTCTCCCCCGACGGCGAGTGGATCTGGTGGTTCAGCGACACCGACGGGAAACTCCCTCAGGGGCGCGGGGAACTGCGCGCTCGGACCCCGCTGAAGTCGGGCTCGAAGAACGGCGGGCACGCCTATCGCTTGGCCACGAACACATGCGAAGCAACATCCGCCACCAACTCCGCCGCCTCCCCACTGCTCCCCACCAGCACCCCACCCGGCGACTGCGTCACACTGACCACAGACCCGGGCTGCACCCCGGCCCGCCGCAACGTATACATCAGCTGCGCATCCGTCTGGATCGGCTCACCGATACGCCGCACGACGACCGTCTTGCCGTCCGCACCAGGGTCCAGATCGGCCAGCGACACCATGCCCTCGTCCAGGAACGGATCCGCCCCGTCCTTCTCGCCCAGCTCCTCAAGGCCCGGGATCGGGTTCCCGTACGGCGACTCCGTCGGATGCCGCAGCAGCTCCAGGACGCGCCGCTCCACGGCCTCGCTCATCACGTGCTCCCAGCGGCACGCCTCCGCGTGCACCTGCTCCCACTCCAGGCCGATCACGTCGACCAGCAGACACTCGGCGAGCCGGTGCTTGCGCATCACGCGCGTCGCGAGCCGGCGCCCCTCGTCGGTCAGCTCCAGATGGCGGTCGGCGGCGACGGCGACCAGGCCGTCCCGCTCCATACGGGCCACGGTCTGGCTGACCGTCGGGCCGCTCTGGTCGAGCCGCTCGGCGATCCGGGCGCGCATGGGGACCACACCTTCCTCTTCGAGCTCGAGGATGGTGCGGAGGTACATCTCCGTGGTGTCGATCAGTCCGGACATACGTGCCCCTCGTGTAGCTCTGCTCCGTGACGGCCCCGCGGCCGCCGCGACGCTCCTGCGCCGGCCCTGCCCCCAATTCTGACGCATACCGCTGACAACGGTCCCGCGCCAGGGGAACGGCGGCCCGGCAGAGCACCGGAGGCGTATTGACACAACCCTGGTCCAGACCGCACCGTGATCCGCGACACCACGACGCAAGGGGCTACGCAGATGCGCGAGACCAAGCCGGCGACGCAGTATCTCGACGCCGCGATCAGCCTGCTCCAGCGGGTCCGCGACGAGGAGACGGCGAACATCACCGCCGCCGGCACCCTGCTCGCCGACACCGTCATCGCCGGCGGCCGCCTCTTCGCCTTCGGCGCCGGACACTCCTCGCTCGCCGCGCAGGACGTCGTCTACCGCGCGGGCAGCCTCGCCCTGATGAACCTGCTGGCCGTCCCCGGCGCCGTCGGCGTCGACGTCATGCCCGCCACCCTCGGCTCCGCGCTCGAACGGGTCGACGGCCTCGCCGCCGCCGTCCTCGACTCCAGCCCCGCCACGGCCGGCGACGCGCTGGTGATCATCTCGCTCTCCGGCCGCAACGCGCTCCCCGTCGAGATGGCCATGAACGCCCGGGCGCTCGGCCTCAAGGTCATCGGCGTCACCTCCCTCGCCTACGCGAGCGGACCCGACGCCCCCCGGTCCCGGCACGCCTCCGGCACGTACCTGCGCGACCACTGCGACGTCGTCCTGGACTCCAAGATCGCCGTCGGGGACGCGGAGCTCGGCCACGAAGGGGTCGACGCCCCCTTCGCCTCCGCCTCCACCGTCACCACCAGCGCCCTCATGCAGGCCACCCTCGCCACCTGCGCCACCACCCTCGCCGACCGCGGCATCCAGCCGCCCCTGCTGCGCTCCGGCAACGTGGACGGCGGCCACGACTGGAACGCCAAGGTCTTCGCCGAGTACCGCGACCGCATCTTCTACCAGCACTGACGAGCGCCCCCCGGCCGGCACCGGGCGGCGCGCTCAGCCCCCGGCCCCGCCCAGCGCCGCCAGATCCACCGCGGCGGCGATACGTGCCGCCACACTCTCCGCGTACATCGCGTCCCCCCGCTCGAACCGGGCCCGGCTCGCGCCCCGCAGGAACGTCACCACCCCCAGCGTCCGCCCCCGGCTGCGCAGCACCGCGCAGAGCGCGAACACGGACCCCTCCGGCCACTGCCGGGCCGCCGCCCACCGCCCGGCCTCCGCGCCGCCCGGCTCCGGCGCCCCGGTCCGCACCGAACCGGCCCGCTCCACGCACTGCACCGCCGGATGCCCCTCCCCGTACCGCACCGGCAGCGTGCCCCGCGGCACGAGAAGACTGGCGCCGGGCGCCCCCGAAGGCGTCGCGGCGGCGCGCACCAGCCGCAGCGGCTCCTCGTTCTCCACCAGGTCGATCAGCGCGTGGTCGGCGAAGCCCGCCAGCGCGAAGTCCAGATGGACGGTGGCCGCCTCGGCCGGGTCCTCGCACTCCGCGGCGGCCCGCGCGGCACGGTGCAACTGATTGGCCCGAAACCGCAGTTGCGCTGCCTCCTGCTCCACGAGCCGGGCCTCGGTCACGTCCTGGAACAGCCAGCCGACACCCAGCGGCACCGGCTCCTCGGCCAGCGGCGACGAAAGCCGTACGAACCCGCTCCGCCAGCACCTGCGCTCGGGCCGCCCGCCGGCCTCGCCGGGCACCCGCAGCGTCACCCACACCTCCATCGGCGACGGCGGCGCCCCCTCCGCCAGTACGTGGCCGAGCGCCCCCTCCAGCTCCTCCACGCCCTGGCCGATCAGCTCACCCAGCGGACGGCCCAGAAGGGCGGTGCGCCCGGAGCCCAGGGCCCGCGCCGCGTACGCGTTCACCACGGCGGGCCGCAGGTCGGCGTCGACCAGCACCACACCCCACGCGGCGTCCTCGAACAGCGCCTCGCTCAGCGCGATGGACCGCTCCAGGTCGATCTGCGCGTGCACCTCGCTGAAGGCGCAGTACACCCCGACGGGCTTGCCGTCGGCCCCCGGCACGGCCGCGGACTGGGTCCGCACGAGGACCCGCCCCCCGTCCTTGGTCACGAGCGCGAACTCGTGCACCTGCCGCCCCGGCGCGTGCATCGCGGCCAGCAGCCGCCCCTGCACCTCGTCCGCGTCGGCCGGCCGCACAGCCCACCCCGCGAACCCCGTACGCCCCACGGCCTCCGCCGCCGACCAGCCGAGAATCCGCTCGGCCTCCCGGTTCCAGTGGGTCACGACCCCGTCGGCGTCCAGCGCGCAGAGCGCGGCGTCCATCCCGTCCAGCAACGCGGCCAGCAGCTCACCCCCGTCCCGCCCGGGCTCATCGGGCCCGAGCGCGCCGGCGGTCCCCGTACGCCGGGAAGCACTCACCTGGCACCCCCTGCAGGCTGTGTCGGCGCTACGGAATCGGCGCGGTCCTCGTACTGCTCCAGATCATTCAACTCGAACGTGACGCACCGCACACGGAGTTCGGTCAACTTCACGCCACCCGATGTGATCATCCACCCAGCATGCCCGGACGTCCATGACGCGTCTCGACCACCCCGCCTCTGCGTCCCGCTCCTTACCAGTCCACTGGGGAGGAGACCCGAAGAAGCGCGGATATTCGCGCATTCGTGCAGGACGCGGCTCGGGGCCGGTGGTCCCGGCCGGGAAGCCGTAGCGTCGGCGCCGTACACGAGAGGGGAGGCCACCTGTTCCCCGGCCGGAAGGCCGATGGGTGGCCAGCCCGAGTCATCGCGATGAAGGAGCTGTCGCTTCGGTGACTACGTTTCCGATGGGCGAGCAGACCCACTCCGGCGTGCTTCCTCAGCGCCGGACTCTGGAATCCGTGGGAGCAGACAACCCTGGGAGCAGGGACGAAACGGCTCACGGACTTCCCGGCGGTGGCCGGGGCACCGGTCGGAGACATGGGCGAGGGGAGACCGGCGGGAACGACAGCGCGTCCCGTCGGCGTCACACCGGTCCTGCGGCCTCGGCGGCAGGGACGGTAGAGAACGAGGGCGGTGACGCTCTCGCTTCCCGGCGCGACGAACGGTGTTTCGGCGCGGGATGGGTATTCGTACTGGCCAGGGAGGGGCGGCCGCTCATGCCGTGCCATCCGGCGCGCGCCCGGGAACTGCTGGGCAGGGGCAGAGCCGTGGTCGTGCGGCAGATCCCGTTCACCATCCGGCTGCGGGACCGGACGCGCACCGAGTCCGAGATCGAAGGAGTGCAGCTGCGCATCGACCCGGGCTCGAAGGGGACCGGTATGGCTCTGACCGACGAGAAGCGCGAGGTCGAAAGGGGCGGCGGCACGGTGACCGTCCGCCGCGGTCTGCTCGGCATCGAGCTGCGGCATCGAGGCGACGGCATCAGCCGCTGCCTTCGACAGCGTGCTGGTTTCCGGCGCAGGCGGCGCACGGCCAACCTCCGCTACCGGGCTCCGAGATTCGGCAACCGGGCACGACCGGAGGGCTGGCTGCCACCATCGGTCCGGCACCGGGTGGACACGACGGTCTCACTCGCCACCCGCATCTGCCGTTACGCGCCGGTGACGGAGATCCACGTCGAATGTGCGGCTTTCGACACCCACTCCCTGAGTGTGGGCCGCAGGCTGACCGGCCCCGCGTACGGAAGGGGTGTCCTTGCCGGGACGGACGTCCGGGCCGAGCTGCGAGCGAGGTGGGGCGATGCCTGTGCCTACTGCGGCGCCTCGGCCGTTCCGCTCAACATCGAGCACCTGCATCCGCGCAGTCGGGGCGGATCGGACCGGATCGCCAACCTTGTCCTCGCCTGCGTGCCCTGCAACCGGGCGAAGGGAACCCAGTCCCTGCGGCGCTTCCTCGCCCACGACGCCGTCCGGCTGGCACGCGTGCTCGCGCACGTGCGGCCTTCCCTGCGGGACGCCGCGGCGATGAACTCCATCGGCCGCCCCCTCGTCCGGGCCCTGGGTGCTCTCGGCAAGCCGGTACAGAGCTGGCCTGCGGCGCTCACCCACAGGAACCGTACGGCCTCAGGGCTGGACAAGACGCATACGCTCGACGCCCTCGTGGTCGGGCCGTCCGCCGGCGGCGGCGCCCCCCTCGCCGTACGGGTGCCGCACCAGGTCCTCGTCGTCACGGCGACGGGCCGGGGCTCCTACGCGCGTACGACGCCGGACCGGTTCGGCTTCCCCCGCCTGCGACGTGCACGGGGCAAGCGCCACTTCGGGTACGTCACGGGCGATCTGGTGCGCGCGACGATCCCGCGTGGACAGTGGGCGGGCGTCCGGACCGGGCGTATCTCGGTCCGGGCCAGGGGGCAGCACAGTCTCGCCACGCCGCACGGCCGGATCAATGTCTCGTATCGATGGCTGCGCCTGGTCCAGCACGGTGACGGCTACGCCTACAGCCGTCGGTGGGAGGCCGGTTCTCCGCTGTTCCGAAAAACCGCTTGAGTGCCGGCACATCGGTTCCTAGGCTGTGGTGCACAGAGGAGAGGAGGTGGTTCGGAGCATGTATGCCCACCGGACGTCTGAGGTGACTGCGGGCTAGCGGCCCGTCGTCGCATCTCGGATTCGGCGCCGGACCGGCACGTGAGTGTTGGCGTGCAGCCGGCCCTATTCCCAAGCAGTCACCCGACCCGCGAGCCGCCGGTACGTCCGGCCGGCTTCCGACCGTCTCGTACGGGAGGAACCACGGCTCGCGGGTCGTCTGCGTGTTCAGCCCTTGCTGACCGCCGTCAGGATCTCCGGCAGCCGTGCCGCCGTGCGCGGGGCCGCCAGGCGCAGGCCGAGGTGGGTCGCCGCCGCGCCGTAGGCCGCGCCGACCGGCAGGAGCGTCCAGGTCCAGGCGGTGGACCCGGTCGCGTGCAGGGCGACGGTGAGCGCGAGGACGGGGGCGCAGAGCAGGGCCGCGGCCACCATGCCGCCGAAGATGGAGATCCAGGCGAGCCCGGCCTGGCCCGGCGCGACGTTCTTGTAGCCCTCCTGCGGGATCGAGTAGGGGAAGCGGGCCGAGGACCAGGCGCCCGTCGCGAGCATCGCGCCCAGTAGGGCGAAGGAGAGGCCCAGCACCTCGGCGAGGTCGCCCCAGGCGCCGAGCAGCGCCGTGGTGACGACGGTGACGAGCGTCGCGTAGGGCAGCGTGATCACGAGCAGGGCCAGGGCTCGCGCGCGCATCTCCAGGTAGGCGTCGCGGGGCGAGGCGATGGTCATCGCCACTATCCAGAACGCGGACGTGTCCTGCCCGAACTGGTTGTACATCTGGATGCCGAGCATGCCGGCGGCGAAGCACGCGAAGTAGACGGAGCCGGTGCCCTGGAGCGCGTTGAAGACCGGCACGATCAGGCCGATGGCGAGGGACGTGATCCAGGCGGCCTTGGTCTTCGGGTCGCGCCACACGTAGCGCAGGGTCCGTTCCATGACGACGCCGGTGCGGCCGTCGGGGAGCCGGCGCCGCCCGCCGCCGGTGCGCCGGCGGGTGGGCTGTGCCGCCTGGACGGTCGAGCCGTCGGGGGAGGTCATCAGGCGGGTCAGGGCGCGCCGCCAGAGGGTGAGCAGGGCCGCCAACCCGGCTGCTGTGAGCAGGAGTTGGGCGGCCGCCCGGAGGTAGGCGCCGTCGCCCGCCGCGTCGACCGCGCCGATCGCCGCGGCCGGCGGGATCCAGCGCAGCACGTCCGCGACGGGGTCGAGCGCCCCCACGCCGCCGGCCGAACCGAGGCGCTGCACCCCGAAGTTGACGAGCTGGGCGCCGACGGCGACGACGAGGCCGCTGAGGACGGCGAGGTCGCGGCCCTTGCGGCTGGTGAGCAGCCGGATGTTGGCGGCGGCGACGGCCCGGGCGAGGGCGACGCAGGTCAGGACGGTGAGCGGCACCGCGAGCATGGCGACGAGGGCGGCGCCGGGACCGCGGGCGGCGGCGTACGCGGCGCCGGCCGCGAGGCAGAGCGTGAACAGCGGGCCGATGCCGACGAGGGAGGCCACGAGCAGTCCGCGCACGAGCGCGTCGGGGCGCAGCGGCAGCATCGCGAGGCGGGTCGGGTCGAGGGTCTCGTCGCCGCTGGGGAAGAAGAGCGGCAGGACCGCCCAGCCGAGCGCGAGCAGGGCGGTGAGGAGGGTGCCGACGGTGGCGGCGTGGGCGTTGCCGTGGAGCAGGACGAGGCCGAGGAGCTGGAGCGCCGTGATCAGCAGGACGACGGTGACCGAGGCGAGGTAGGCGGCGCGGCGTCCGGCGGAGCGGCGCAGGCCGTTGCGGAGCAGGGCGAGTTTGAGCCGGACCAGGACGCGGGTCACCGCGCGCCGCCGAGCCAGTCGAGGGCGGTGCCGCCGTCGCGGCCGCCCGCTCCGACGAGTTCGAGGAAGGCTTCCTGGAGGGTGGCCGCGGAGCCCTTCACCTCGGCGAGGGGCCCCTGGGCGCGGATGCGGCCGGCCGCCATCACGGCGACCCAGTCGCAGAGCGATTCGACCAGTTCCATGACGTGGGAGGAGAAGACGACCGTGGCACCGCCGTGGGTGAAGCGCTCCAGGACGCCGCGGATGGTCTGCGCGGAGACGGGATCGACGCCCTCGAACGGCTCGTCCAGGAAGAGGACTTCGGGGTTGTGCAGGAGCGCCGCGGCGAGCCCGATCTTCTTGCGCATGCCGGTCGAGTAGTCGACGACGAGCTTGTGCTGGGCGGTGGCGAGGTCGAGGACGTCCAGGAGCTGGGCGGCGCGTCTGTCGACCTCCGCGCCGGGCAGACCGCGCAGCCGGCCGGTGTAGGCGAGGAGTTCGCGCCCGGAGAGGCGCTCGAAGAGGCGCAGGCCCTCGGGCAGGACGCCGATGCGGGCCTTGACCTCGGCCGGGTCGGCCCAGACGTCGTGGCCGGCGACGTGCACGGTGCCGCGGTCGGGCCGCAGCAGGCCGGTGAGCATGGACAGGGTGGTGGTCTTGCCGGCTCCGTTCGGGCCGACGAGTCCGATGAACCTGCCTGCGGGGAGGGCGAGTTCGATGCCCGCGACGGCGGTCTGTGGGCCGAACGCCTTCCACAGGTCGTGTACGCGTACGGCGGCCGGTTCCTCGGTCGGGGTCACCGGGGCGCGCTCCCTTCGTCGGCGTCAGCGTGCGTCCGGGCACGATACGTCGGCGGCCGGGCGGGTGCGGTCAGGGGGCTCAGCCGCGCCGTCCCTCGCGCGCGCAGGCGTAGGCGAGGGGCGAGAGGAGTTCCTCGGCGTCGGGCAGCCAGCGGTTGGCGGCGGTGGGGCGGCAGGCCCATTGGGCGGCGCCCCGGTTGCCGAAGCGGGTGGGCGGCGCCGCCACGTAGCGGCCCTCGCCGAGGGTGACGAGGTCCAGGATGGCGGGCGGCCAGCCGAGCCTGCGGACGAGGTCGGGGACCTTGAGGCCGGCGCCGGGCAGCACGAAGAAGTGCATGCGGCGGTCGGGGGTGCAGGTGACCGGGCCGAGGGTCAGCTCCATGCGCTCCATGCGGGCGAGGGCGAGGAAGCCGGCGGTCTCGGGGACGTCGATCGCGTCGAAGGTGCGGCCGGTGGGGAGCAGGATCGACGCCGTCGGCTGCTTCGACCACAGGCGGCGGGCGCCGGTCGCGCTGCCGGTCGCCTGGGCGGCCCAGTCGGGGCGCGCGGGGTGGGCGCCGGGCGCCGGGCACGCGCCGTCGCCGCAGGAGCAGCGCTGCACGCCGTCCACGTACTCCAGCGAGGTGCCGGGGACCACGTCCCAGTGCCGCTCCTCCGCGTAGCGCACGGCCGCGTCGAGGAGGCTGTCGCCCCGCTGCTGGGGGATCTGTCCGGCGGCGGTGACGGGTGAGGTGACGTCCGGGGTGCCTGCGAGGGTCTCTTCCACGACGTTCTCAACTCCCGCCGCCATTCGGGGTTACGGGCGGACACGCGCGCGGCACGGGAGCATCGTTCCCGCATGTGGGGCGCATGGATGCATGGGCGGGGGCGCGCACGCGAGACGGCCGCGGGGGGTGGGTAGGGCGGTGAGGGAACGAGGGGGAGGGCGAGGAGGAGGTGCCACCGGGCGGCGCCACGCCGAGTGCGCGGTTTGATACCCGTTTGTGGTGCATCTTCCGTTTCTCCGCCGGGCAGTGATCACATCGGCCGGCTGCCCTCGCAGCCGGGACACCGGGAGACGGGCACAGCAGGGGGTAACGCCATGGCCGCACGGCCACTCGTCGCGCGACAGCCCAACGAACGCTTGCAGGCACTCATCCAGGAGGCGGGGTGCTCGAACGCGGGCCTGGCCCGCCGGGTCAACATGTGCGGAGCGGAGCACGGCCTCGATCTGCGGTACGACAAGACGTCCGTGGCGCGCTGGCTGCGCGGGCAGCAGCCGCGCGGCCGGGCCCCGGGCATCATCGCGGAGGCGCTGGGCCGCAAGCTCGGCCGGACCGTGACGATCGACGAGATCGGCATGGCCAACGGCAAGAACCTCGCCTCCGGCGTCGGCCTGCAGTTCTCGCCGACCGTGCTCGGCGCCATCGAGCAGGTCTGCGAACTGTGGCGCAGCGACGTGGGGCGGCGGGACTTCCTCTCCGGTTCCTCCGTGGCCTCCTCCGCGCTCGTCGAGCCCAGCCGCGACTGGCTGATCTCGGTGCCCGACTCGCAGGTCGGCCGGGCGGCCGGGCCGCGGGTCGGCCCCTCGGACGTGGCGGCGGTGCGGGCGATGACGCGGGCGCTGACCGACCTCGACCACCAGTACGGCAGCGGGCACGTGCGCCCGGTGCTCGTGCACTACCTGAACAGCGTGGTCAGCGGGTTGCTCGCCGGCTCCTACCGGGAGGCGGTCGGGCGCGAACTGTTCGCGGCAGTCGCGCGGTTGACGGAGCTGGCCGGATACATGGCCGTCGACACCGGGCAGCCGGGGCTCGCCCAGCGGTACTACATCCAGGCGCTGCGCCTTGCCCAGGCCGCCGGGGACCGCGGCTACGGCGGATACGTGCTGGCCGCGTCGATGAGCCACCTGGCGGCGCAGCTGGGCAATCCGCGCGAGATCGCCCAGCTGGCCCGCGCGGCGCAGGAGGGCACGCGCGGGCGCGTGACTCCGCGCGCCGAGGCGATGTTCCACGCGGCGGAGGCCCGCGGCCACGCCCTGCTCGGGGACGCCCGGGCCGCGCAGCTCTCCCAGGGCGCGGCGGTCGACGCGATGGAGCGGGCCGACGGAGTGGCCGGCTGCGGTGACGACCCGGTCTGGATCGGCCACTTCGACCACGCCTATCTCGCCGACGAACTCGCCCACTGCCACCGCGATCTGGGGCAGGCGCGGGAGGCGGCGCGGTGGGCGCAGGAGGCGCTCGACGGGCACCCCGAGTCGCGGGCCAGGCGGCGCGCCATCGGCCTGGTCCTGCTGGCCACGGCGCAGGTGCAGCAGCGCGAGGTGGAACAGGGCTGTGCCACGGGACTTCGGGCCGTGGAGCTGCTCGGCACGCTGCGCTCCAACCGGGGCGCGGAGTACCTGGAGGACTTCAAAGAACGGCTCGAACCGTTCGGAGAGGAGCCGGTGGTACGGGAGTTCGGGGCGCGGGTGGAACTTCAGGCGGCCTGAATCCGGCGCCCGGCGCGTAAACAGCGCTCACCTGCGTTGTTTTGTTACTCCCGGCACGGGGGAGGCTTCCTTGATTTGAGGTGCGTAGCACGGGCGTGCGGGGACCCGGTAGCGTGAGCCGACGATTCCGACCCCCATACGTAGGAGTCCCGGTGACGCAGCAGCGCGGACACGGAGAAGATCCGCATCTTCCCGCGGCACGGCAGGCACGTGAAGGTGTCGTGCTGCCCGCCGACGGCGGAGAGCCTCTGTTGCCGGGCACCTTCGGCGACCAGGCGGGGCCCGCGGGCGCCTCCCCGTGGGGCCAGCCCTGGGGCCCCGAGACGCAGCAGCCGGGCGCCGCCGGGCCGATGCCGACCTACGAGTGGGGCCGGCCGCAGCCGGGCGCCCCGCTGCCGCCGCAGAGCCCCGCCCAGCCGCTGCCGCCCGCCGCGCCCACCGGGTACGACGGGACGCAGGACGGCGGCTCCGGCGCCGGGTACGCCGGTTCCTACGACGCGTACGCCTCGTACGACAGCGATGCCACGCAGTACATCGCGCCGGTCGCACAGCCACAGCCACAGCCGCAACCGCAGCCGTACGCGCAGTCGCACCAGCAGTCCTACGCGCACCAGCAGCCGCAGCCGTACGCGCAGCCGCAGCCGCACCAGGAGCCGCCGCACGGGCACGGCGCCGCCCCGCTGCCGCCGGAGGCGCCCGTCGCCGACGCCACGCAGTTCCTGGGCCGGGCGGTGTCCCGGCCGATGCCGGGGGCGCTGCCCGACGCGGTGCCGGGCGGCCCGGACAGCGAGGCGACGCAGTACATACCCCCGGTGCCCGCGCAGCCCTCACCGCCGCCGCAGGGCACCTCCTACGACGTCCGGCCCGGCGCGCCGGGCGAGCGGCAGCCGCCCGCCGAGTTCGACGCCCTCTTCCGTACGGAGCCCGAGAGCGCGGCCGGATCGACGCAGCAGATGCCGCGCTTCGATCCGCACGCCCAGCAGCCGCGCCCGGCGCCGCACGCCGCGCACGGACCGGGCGGCCGCGGCCCGCAGGCCCCGCCGGAGCAGCCCTACGAGCCCCGGCCGCCGCGCCGCCCGGCCCGCACCGGCTCCAAGGTCCCGCTGATCGCCGCGATCGGTGTCGCGCTCCTCGTCGTCGGCGTCGGCGCGGGCGCCCTGCTCAGCGGGGGCGGCGACGACGAGAAGACCGACGCCACGAAGACCGTCTCGGACTCCTCGCCCGCCGCCTCGGACGCGTCGTCACCGGCCGCGGACCCCGCCAAGACGCAGGCCGTCGCCCTCGACAAGCTGCTCGCCGACTCCAACAACAGCCGCGAGGCGGTCGTCGGGGCCGTGGCGAACATCGGCGCCTGCAAGGAACTGCCCCCCGCCTCCCAGGCCCTGCGGGACGCCGCGACCCAGCGCGCCAACCTCGTGACGCGGCTCGACGCCCTCGCCGTGGACCAGCTCCCCGGCAACGCCGCGCTCAAGGACGCCCTCACCAAGGCGTGGAAGGCGTCCGCGTCGGCGGACACCCACTACGCGGCCTGGGGCGACCAGGCCGCCGGGAAGAAGGGCTGTCACAAGGGGCGGGCCAAGGTGACGGCGCAGCGGCACGCGGGCGACGCGGCCAGCCGGACGGCGTCCACCGAGAAGACCAAGGCCTCGGGCCTGTGGAACACCATCGCCGCGAAGTACGGGCTGACCCAGCGCTCGGCGGTGCAGCTGTAGCAAAGCCGGGCGGGCGCCCCGCTCAGGGCGCCTTCGCCAGGGTGTCCGTCACGTCCACCGCGTCCCTGCGGGTCGCGACGAGCCGGCCTCCCCGCACCTGCTGGAAGGTGACCCGGGCGTTGACCAGGCGGGGGAAGTCACCGGCCGCGGACATGTGGTCGTAGCTCCAGCGCAGCGGTGGCGTGAGGCCGCCCGTCGTGATCCGGCGGCCCTGGTCGAGCGAGCGGCGCAGCGCCCGCGCGCTCACCTCGCCGTTTCCGGCCCCCTCGACCAGCTGTTTCAGGACGGTGTACGCGATCCAGGTGGTCTGCACGCCCGCGTCCGCCGGGTCGATCCGGTTGTCACCGAACGCCTGTTCGTTGATGGCGTCGCGCATCCGCTTCCAGCGCGCGTCGTCGGCCGCCGGGTACCAGCCGGTGACGTACGCGCCCTCGTACGGGCTGCTCGCGCCGCCGGTGCGGTTGATGACGCTCTGGTCGACGCTGCCGAGGACGCTCGCCGTGCGCACCGCCGGATACTGCGCGCGCAGCCGCCGGAACGAGTCGAAGAACGTGGCCGTACGGTCCCCGAGCACGGCGGCGACACAGCCGTCGGCGAGCGGGTCGGCGCTCGCCGCGCGCAGCGCCCTGCGGGCCTGGCCGCCGTAGTCGGACGCGTTCTCCGGGGCGCGCAGATCAATGGCGGCGGAGCGGTCGCGCAGCGCGAGCCCGGTGGTGAGCAGGTCGGGCAGTTCGTCGCCCGCGATGGTGTCGGGGCGGATCAGGACGGTGCGGTCGCAGGCCCCGGCGAGCTGTTCGCCGTTGCCGGCGAGCAGGGCCGCCTGGCCGCCGTTGACCGGGTAGGACAGCGGGCTGGTGAACTCCGCGTCGGTGACGCCGTAGCCGCCGATGTAGGGGATGCCGGCGGACTCCAGCGGTGAGAGGAAGGCGCGGCCGTGCTGGCTGTAGGAGCCGACGACCGCGACGGCGTCCCGGTCGACGGCGGAGCGCGCGCACTTGGCCGCGCCCACGCTGTCGTTGTGGTCGTTGCAGGTCAGGACCTTCAGCGCCCGGCCGCCGAGGCCGCCGTGGGCGTTGACCCAGCGCGCGTACGCCCGTGCCATGGCGGGCATGCCGGGCATGTTCGTCGCGTCGGTCTTCTCCGGGGCCCAGGTCATCACGGTGACGCTGTCGCCGCCCGCGCCGTCCGCCGTGCCGGGGACGAGTCCGCAGCCCGCCACCAGGGCCGCGCCCACAGCGGCGGCGGCGAAGCGGACGGTGCTCTTGCTGCGGGTGTGACGCCGATGGGTCATGGACCCGCACGATTCCCCCGCACACCGAACCACCGAGTGACCCGCGGTCGACACCGGGTGACACGGAGGTGAATTACGGGGGGAGGTCGGGGCGTTCCGGGACGGGACGTACGATCGATGACCGTGCAAAGCTCGGAGAACTCTTCCCGCCGCGGCCGTCGCTCCACAAAGATGGGCGCCATGCCACTCAACGACATGCCGTGGTGGCGCTGGCGCAGCAATGTGCGCTCCGCGCTGCACATGCTCTCCGACCCCTCCTTCCAGCGGGACGTCTGGCTGGCCGGCGTGGACGGGTACGGGGACGTGACCGACGCCGTCTACCGCCTGGTCGAGGACACCTGGCTGGACAACTGGTCCGCCGAGAAATACGTCGGGACGATATTCCGGGACTCGCAGGAGGCGGCGCTCGTCGACACCGCCGTGCTGCGGGTGCTGCGGATCATGCACCAGGTCGGCCCGGACGCACCCGTCTCCGCCTACCTGGACGACCCCGGATGGCCGGACGCGGTCCGTTCGGCGCGGGACGCGCACGTGCGGCTCGCCACGAGCGACGGCGAGGACCCGGACACCGCGCCCCGCACGCTCGACGTGCTGCGGATCATGACGCGGGCCGCGTAGCGCGGGCCCGCTCGCCGGCTGATCGGGGCGTCCGGCACCCAAGACGTGCCGACGCCGGACGCCGCCGATGTGCGAACCTTTTCGCATGAACGCGTCCGCGCCTGTCGCCACCGGCCCCGATCAGTACGTCCTCACGCTCTCCTGCCCCGACAAGCAGGGCATCGTGCACGCCGTGTCGAGCTACCTCTTCATGACCGGCTGCAACATCGAGGACAGCCAGCAGTTCGGTGATCACGACACGGGACTGTTCTTCATGCGCGTCCACTTCAGCGCGGAGGCGCCCGTCACCGCGGAGAAGCTGCGCGCCAGCTTCGCCGCGATCGGGGACTCCTTCCAGATGGAGTGGCAGATCCACCGGGCCTCGGACCGGATGCGGGTCGTGCTGATGGTCAGCAAGTTCGGGCACTGCCTGAACGACCTCCTCTTCCGCGCGCGGATCGGCGCGCTGCCCGTGGACATCGCCGCCGTCGTCTCCAACCACACGGACTTCCGCGAGCTGGTCGGCTCCTACGACATCCCCTTCCACCACATCCCGGTCACCAAGGACACCAAGGCCCAGGCCGAGCAGCAGGTCCTCGACCTGGTGCGGGCGGAGGGCGTCGAGCTGGTCGTGCTCGCGCGCTACATGCAGGTGCTCTCGGACGACCTGTGCAAGCAGCTGAGCGGGCGGATCATCAACATCCACCACTCTTTCCTGCCGAGCTTCAAGGGGGCGAAGCCGTACCACCAGGCGCATGCGCGCGGGGTGAAGCTGATCGGGGCGACGGCGCACTATGTCACCGCCGATCTCGACGAGGGGCCGATCATCGAGCAGGAGGTCGAGCGGGTGGGGCACGACGTCACTCCGGACCAGTTGGTGGCGGTGGGGCGGGATGTCGAGTGCCAGGCGCTGGCGCGGGCCGTCAAGTGGCATGCGGAGCGGCGCATTCTTCTCAATGGGCGGCGCACGGTGGTTTTCGCCTGACGTCTACGCTGGCCGCTTCTTGGGCGGGCCCGCACGGGGCTGCTTTGCGCAGTTCCCCGCGCCCCTGAGGGGGTCGCCTGCCCGCGGCCCGGTGGGGCTTCTCCTAGGTAGCTGCTTGCCCGCGGGCCGGTGGGGGCTGGTCGCGCAGTTCCCCGCGCCCCTGAGGGGGCTTGCGGCTTCGCCGCTGCCCCCAGGGGCGCCCGATGAGATGGCGCACGAAGTGCGCGTCTCGGGGGCGCGGGGAACTGCGCGAGAAGCCCCACCGGCCCGCAGCCGAAAACGTGGGCGCACGCAGTGCGCCTTTCAGGGGCGCGGGGAAAATGGGGGCGCACGTAGTGCGCTTCTCGGGGGCGCGGGGAACTGCGCGACCAGCCGCGATGCGAGGCGCGCTCGGCGGGCTTGCCAGGGGCGCGGGGAACTGCGCGACCAGCCCTCGCCGGGTCGCGGCCGGGGCCCGTTACAAGCGGGCAGCGTTATAGGCGACTCAGCGCTGCCGTGGCCGAGAGGACGTCGCGGATCGCCGCCCGGTCTCCCACCTGCCCCGCAGCCGCCTCGTCCGGCGAGACATGCCCCGCCGCAAGCCGGCAGAACTCCACCCCGTCGAGCGCGACATGCGCCACCTCCCGCCCGCCGCCACCCCCGTCGAGGGAGATCAGCCACTCACCCCCGCCCGCCCCCTCGACCTCCAGCCGCACCACACGACCGGGCCCGACCCCCGCCACGGGGGCGAGGAGGCCACTGTCGCGGCGGGCGGCGAGCGAGCCGGGCAGCATCCGCGCGGCGAGCTCGATCATGCGCCCGAGGTGGCGCGGCGCGGGCGGCTCGTAGGGGTAGTCGACGGCGTCCGCGATGTCCCCGGCATGGATCCAGCACTCGAAGGCCCGGTCGACCATGGCATCCCGCAGCGCGAGCTCGAAGTCGCCGTACGAGACGGGCAGCCGCCCCGAACCCCCGGCCCCGCCGCGGTCCGACCCGGCGAAGGAGACCGTGCGGATCAGGGCGTGCGACTGGTCCCGCCAGGTCCCCCGGACGGCCCGGGACGCCGGCAGCCACCCGGCCCGCCAGTACGCCTCCGTACGCGCCGCGGGCCCGAGCCCGCTCAGCGCGGCGGCGGCCCCCGCGCGGTGCCCGGCGCCCGCCGGCGGATCGTCGAGGCCGAGGGCGCGGGCGACCAGGGCGTCGACACCGGTCAGATGGGCGATCACCCCGGCGACCGTGGTCCGGCGGCCGACCTGCTCCTCGCCCTCGTACCAGCGCAGCCGCACCGGCGCGTGCCACTCGTCCTCGCCGATGTCCTGGAGCAGCGCGTCGAGCCGGGCGGTCTCCGCGTCGTACGGGGCGGCCCAGCCGGGGACCGGGATGCGCGCCGGGCGCCGGCCGAGGCAGCCCTCCAGGACGCGGGCGCGCAGCATCGGATCGAGATCGAGGGACTCCTCGGCGTGCAGCAGGCCGACGGCGTCGCGCAGCCGCAGCGCCTCCTCGGCGCAGGCGCCGCAGAGGTCGAGGTGGGCGTCGACGGCGGCGGACTCCTCGGGCGAGCAGGCGGCGAGGGCCCAGGCGCCGAGCAGCGAGGTCAGGACGCGGTGCTCCAGGACGAGCGCGGCGGGCGGCCGCGGCAGGGGGCGCGCGCTCTCCTCGACGGAGACGCGCGGCGGCGGTATGCGGGGCGCGCCGCCCGCGCGCTGTCCGCCCTCCGCGTCCCCGCCGAAGGGGTCGAAGGGGTCGAAGCGGCCCGGCCCGTGCTCACCGTTCACTCCGGCCTCCCGGGCCGGCCGGGCGGGGCCCCGCTGTCGTGCGCCGTCGAGAGCAGCTGGAGGCCGAGCCGCAGCCGGCGGCGCGCCTCGTCCTCGGTGACACCGAGATCGGCGGCGGTCTGGCGGTAGTCGCGGCGCTGGAAGTAGGCCGACTCCAGGGCGGCCCGCAGCGGGGCGGGCATCGCCGTGACGATGTAGTCGGCGCGGGCCGCGGCGGAGGCGTGGCGCACCTTGCGCTCCAGGTCCTCGGTGGTGCCGAGGCCGGTGCGGGCGAGGACGGCCGACTCGGTCCTGCGCAACTGCTGGACGGCCTCCTGGTGGGTGAGGGTGGCGAGGTAGGAGCGCAGCGGTCCCTGCCGGGGCTCGTACGCCTCGGGGGTCTCCCAGATCCGGGTGAAGACCTCGCGCGTTATCTGGTCGGCGGCGTCCTCGTCGTCCAGGACCCGGTGGGCCAGGCCGTGCACCAGGGACGCGAAGCGGTCGTACAGCTCGCCGAGCGCGGCGGCCTCGCCGTGCGCGAGGCGCTGCTGCATCCTCCGGTCCCAGCGGGACGGAGTCTCCTTGGGCATGGGGCCCCCTCACCGACCGCCCGTGGTGCTGAACTGCTGAACTGTTCTGCCTAGTAACCGAATGTAGACCGCGGCACCGGTACCGCACCTTCCTTTACACATTGTGCGCGCCGGTGTGGTAGTGGATGGTAAAGAACGGCGCCACGCAGTGACCGTAACTGATCGAATACGACCGGCCCGGTTTTCACAAGGTCATATGTGATAGGCCTGCCGGGGTGTTTCAGCGCCGCCGCCGCCGGGCAGCCGCGCTGTGCAAGCGTAGTGACAGGTTCCGGATCTGGATCACCGGCGAGCGGGAGGAGGGGTGGCGCGTGACGCTCAGGATGAGCGAGAGCGGACGGGGCGGGTGGGCCGTCGTACGGGTGTCGGGCGAGATGGACCTCGTGACCTCACCGGCGCTCCGCCAGCAGGTCCACGACGCGGTGGCCGACGGCCGCCACAGTCTCGTGCTCGACCTCTCCGACGTGCTGTTCTGCGACTCCAGCGGGGTCAGCGTGCTGGTCGCCGCCCGCCGCCTGATGCGCTCCTGCCAGGGCCGGCTCCGGCTGATCCTGCCGGCGCAGGGCGCGGTCGACGGCTCGCACGTGAACCGGGTGCTCGCCGCCCTCGGCGTCCGCCGTCTCTTCGAGGTCTACCCGGACGTCGCGGCGGCCGTGGACGACGAGGCCGAGCCCCTGTCGGCCTGAGGGCGGCGCGAGGCCGCCCCCGCGGGACGGAAATCCAGCGGCCTTGCCCCAACCCCCGTACTTCCGGCCCTGGTCGGGGCCTGTCCGACGTACGCTCCCAGGGGTAGGACCCACCGATGCGAGAGGCGGCTCATGAGCATGGACGAGCGGAGGATCGCGGACCGGTTCGCCGGCTTCGACCAGGACGGCAACGGATACATCGACCGCGAGGACTTCTACGTCGCGGCCAAGGCGCTCCTCGCCGAGTTCTCCACCACGGCCCGCTGCGACAAGGGGCAGGCCCTCTTCGCCGGGGCGGAGGCGTTCTGGCAGGGCATGGCGGGGATCGCGGACGTGGACGGGGACCAGCGGGTGACCCGGGGCGAGTTCGTGACCGGGGCGGTGAAGCGGCTGCGGGACAGCCCCGAGCGGTTCGCCGAGATCGCGCGGCCGTTCCTGCGGGCCGGCCTCGCGGTGGCGGGCGCGGACGAGACCGGGGTCGGCTCCGAGGCCGCGCGGCGGGTGCTGAAGGCGCTGGGCGCCGCGGACGACGCCGCCCAGGAGGCGGTCGCCGCACTCGACGCGGACGGGGACGGGCGGATCAGCGAGGACGACGCCGTCCAAGGCTTCGCGCGGTACTTCACCGTCCCGGAGTGAGCGCCCCGCCCCCGCCCGAATACCGCTCCCGCAGCTGGTACTTGAGAACCTTGCGGAGCGTGTCGTTGCGGGGGAGGGCGTCCACCACCTCCAGCTGTTCGGGGAGCTTGACCGGGGACAGGCCCTGACCGCGCAGGTACGCCGTGACGGCGTCCAGCGTCAACGGGCCGTGTCCTGGGCGTAGTTCCAGCACCGCGCAGACCCGCTCCCCGCGCTCGGCGTCGGGCAGGCCGATGACCGCCGCGTCCTGGACCGCCGGGTGCCCGTGGAGCAGGTCCTCGATCTCCCTGGCGGAGATGTTCTCGCCCTTGCGGATGATGATGTCCTTGGCGCGGCCGGTGAGCACCAGGTGGCCGGATGGCAGGACGTGGCCCAGGTCGCCGGTGACCAGGAAGCCGTCCGCGTCGAAGGCGGCCGCGCTCTGGCGCGGGTCGAGGTAGCCACGGCAGACGGCCTCGCCGCGCAGCCGCACGGCGCCGTCGGTCCCGGCGGGCAGTCGCTCGCCGTCGGCGCCGACGATCCGGATCTCCATGCCCGCGGGCGGCCGCCCCTCCGTCGTAGCCAGGTGGTGCGCGGTGTCGTCGGGCGCCCCCATCGTGATCATCGGCACCTCGGTCATGCCGTAGCCGTGGGTGAGCTGGACGCCCATCTCGCGCACCACCGCGTGGTACAGCTCGGGCGGCTTGGGCGCGCCGCCGCCCGCGAGCAGCCGCAGCGACGGGATCAGCCTCCGCCCGGGGTCCTTGCGTTGCTCGGCGAGGAACATCGCGTAGAACGCCGTCGAGCCGCCCGCCACGGTGACGCCGTGCCGCCGGTACTCCGCCAGCGCGCCGGGCAGCGCGAACTGCTCGAACAGCACCGCGGGGAACCCGTAGAGGAGCAGCATCACGGTGTAGTCGGGGCCCGCGATGTGCGCGTACGGGAAGGCCATGGAGCCGACGTCCGCGGCGGACAGGCGCAGCGCGTGGGCGAGGCAGGAGCCGCCCGCGATGAGGGAGCGGTCGGTGTGCAGCACGCCCTTGGGGTCGGAGGTGGTGCCGGAGGTCCAGTAGATCCAGCGGACCGCGGTGCCGTCCGCGGGCGGTGGCGGCAGCACGGCGGGGTCGGCCTCCGGCAGCTCCTCGTACGCCTCGAAGACGCCCGGGGCGCCGAGCCGGTGCGCCATGGCGGTGTGGTCGAAGCCGCGCCACACCCCGGGCGTGGCGAAGAAGGCGGCCCGGGACTGCCGCAGCGCGAAGCCCGCCTCGCGGTCCCGGCAGAAGGGGATGAGGGGGGTCTGCACCGCGCCGATGCGGGCCAGCGCGAAGGTGAGCAGGACCGTCTCGATGCGCGTGGGCAGCTGCCAGGCGACGACGCTGCCGGGGCGGACGCCGCGCCCGTACAGGGCGGCCGCCACCCGCTCGGAGCGCTCGCGCAGCGCACCGAAGGTCAGCCGTCGGTCGCCCTGGAGCAGGACCGGGCGGTCCGGGGTGAGCGCGGCGCGGCGTTCGACCAGCTCCCACAGGGTGCGGGAGGCGCCCAGGGCGTGTGCGGTGCTCTGCGTCATGGCCGTGACCCCCATTGCGTACCCGGGCGGGCGCCCGGAACTGACGGAGCGTCAGAATGAGGGAGAGCGTAGGTCCGTCCTCCTTGTCGGTCCAGGGGTGCGGGGCTAGCCTGGATCTGACGGGGCATCAGGTACGGCGGAGGGGCTCAGCACTCATGACGGAACTGCCGCGCATCGTCAGCGTCGACGACCATGTGATCGAACCGGCCCACCTCTTCGACACCTGGCTGCCTGCCAAGTACCGCGACCGCGGGCCCCGGCCGCTCACCGCCGGGATCGGTGAACTCGCCTATGTGGCGGGCAAGTACCAGATCACGATGGACCCCGCCGGGCCGCCCGCCGACTGGTGGATCTACGAGGACCTGAAGTTCCCGTACAAGCGCAACATCGCCGCCGTCGGCTTCGACCGGGACGACATGACCCTGGAAGGCATCACCCGCGAGGAGATGCGGCGCGGCTGCTGGGACCCGAAGGCGCGCCTGGCCGACATGGACCTCAACCACGTCGAGGCCAGCCTCTGCTTCCCGACCTTCCCGCGCTTCTGCGGCCAGACCTTCGCCGAGGCTCACGACAAGGAAGTCGCCCTCGCCTGCGTGCGCGCCTACAACGACTGGATGGTCGAGGAGTGGTGCGGCGACAGCGGCGGCCGGCTCATCCCGCTCTGCATCGTCCCGCTCTGGGACATCGGCCTCGCCGTCGCCGAGATCCGGCGCAACGCGGCCCGCGGCGTGCGCGCCGTGACCTTCTCCGAGATCCCCACCCACCTCGGCCTGCCGTCGATCCACTCCGGGTACTGGGACCCGTTCTTCGCGGTCTGCCAGGAGACCGGCACGGTCGTGAACATGCACATCGGCTCCTCCTCCCAGATGCCCGCCGCCTCCCCGGACGCCCCGCCCGCCGTGCAGGCCTCGCTCAGCTTCAACAACGCCATGGCCTCGATGATGGACTTCCTCTTCAGCGGCGTCCTGGTGAAGTTCCCGACGCTCAAACTCGCCTACAGCGAAGGCCAGATGGGCTGGATCCCGTACGCCCTGGAGCGCGCCGACGACGTGTGGGAGGAGCACCGCGCCTGGGGCGGCGTCCGCGACCTGATCCCCGAACCGCCGTCCACGTACTACTACCGGCAGATGTTCTGCTGCTTCTTCCGCGACAAGCACGGCGTCGCCTCGCTCGACGCCGTCGGCCGCGACAACGCCACCTTCGAGACCGACTACCCGCACGTCGACTCGACCTTCCCGCACACCAAGGAGGTCGCCCTCGACCACGTGAAGGGGCTCGACGAGGCGACCGTGTACAAGCTGATGCGGGGCAACGCGATCCGCATGCTGGGCCTGACCCTCGACCGGGACGCCGCGCACGCCGGGCACGGCAAGTAGGCCCGGTATGGACCTCGCGTACACCGACGAGGAAGAGGCGTTCCGGGCCCGGCTGCGGGAGTGGCTCGCCGCCGAGCTGCCGACCCTGCCGGCGAGACCGTCGCCGGACGACTGGCCGGGGCGGCGCGCCTACGACACCGGCTGGCAGCGCCGCCTGTACGACGCCGGGTACGGGGAGGTCCACTGGGACGCCTCCCCCGCCACCCGGCTGATCTTCCTGGAGGAGACGGAGAGGGCGGGCGCGCCCTACGTCGGCGCCAACTTCGTCGGCCTGCTGCACGCCGGGCCGACCGTCGCCGCCGAGGGCAGCGAGGAGCAGCGGGCGCGCTGGCTCGCGCCGATCCTGCGCGGCGACGCCGTGTGGTGCCAGGGGTTCAGCGAGCCGGACGCGGGCTCCGACCTCGCGGCCCTGCGCACCCGCGCGGTGCGCGACGGCGACGTGTACGTGGTGGACGGCGCGAAGATCTGGACCTCGCACGCCGAGGTCGCCGACTGGTGCGAGCTGCTCGTACGCACCGACCCAGCCGCCCCCCGGCACCGCGGCATCTCCTGGCTGGCCCTGCCGATGGACACCCCGGGGATCACCGTGCGCCCGCTGCGCACGCTCGCCGGGACCGCGGAGTTCGCGCAGCTGTTCCTCGACGGCGTACGGGTACCGGTCGCCAACCGCGTCGGGGCGGAGAACGACGGCTGGCGCGTCACGAGGGTGACCCTGTCCTTCGAGCGCGGCACCGCCTTCGCCGGCGAGGTCGTCGCCTGCCGGCGCACCCTCGGCGAACTGGCCGCGCACGCCCGCAGGACCGGCCGCTGGGACGATCCCGTCCTGCGCCGCGAACTCGGGCTGCTGAACGCCGAGTTCGGCGCCCTGTGGCGGCTCACGCAGTGGAACGTGAGCGAGGCCCAGGCGAGTGGCGGCGGGCCCGGCACCGGCGGCTCCGTCTTCAAGCTGCGCTACTCCCACGCCCGCCAGTGGCTGTACGACGCCGCGGCCCGGGTCCTCGGCGGCGCCGGGGCGCTCGACACCGGCCAGGAGTGGACCCGCGAGCGGCTCTCCTCGCTCTCCTACACGATCGCGGCGGGTACGTCGCAGATCCAGCGGAACATCGTCGCCGAGCGCATCCTCGGCCTGCCCAGGGAGCCGGGCCCGGCCGAAGGCAGGCGGTGACGGTGCGCTTCGAACTGACATCGGAGCAGCGGGAGTTGCGGGCCGCGACGCGCGGGCTGCTCGCGCGGCGGTGCGGGCGGGACGCGCTGAGGGAGGCGGTCCGCGAGCCCGGGATCGACCGGGCGCTGTGGCGGGAGCTGGGGGCGGCGGGGCTGTTCGCGCTCTGTCTGCCGGAGTCCGCGGGCGGCCTCGGGCGCGGACTGCCGGAGGCCGTCGTGGTCTTCGAGGAGTGCGGCCGGGCGCTGCTGCCCGGGCCCGTGGTGGCCACGTTCCTCGCCGCGGGCGAGGTCCCGGAGGCGGCCCGCGGCGCGGCGGTCGTGACGCGGCCCTGCCACGGGCTGGTCCCCTGGCTCGACGCGGCCGACACGGTGCTCGGGGACGTCACGGACGCCGCGCCGCTCGCCTCCGCCGACCCGCTCACGCCCCTGCACACCGCTCCCGGCGACCCGGCGCGAGCGCCGGGCGAGGCCGTCCTGCTGTACGCCGCGGAACAGCTCGGCTCGGCCGGCCGCACCCTGGACATGGCCGTCCAACACGCCCGGGAGCGACAACAGTTCGGCCGCCCGGTCGGCTCCTTCCAAGCCGTCAAACACCTGTGCGCCGACATGCTCGTACGGACGGAAGTGGCCCGTGCGGCGGTGTACGCGGCGGCCGTCACCCGGGACCCGGTGGAGATCGCCGCCGCGCATCTGCTGGCCGGCGAGGCGGCCGTGCGGGGCGCCCGCGACTGCCTCCAGATCCACGGCGGCATGGGCTTCACCTGGGAAGCCGACGTCCATCTGCATCTGAAGCGGGCCTGGGTGCGCGCCGAGTTGGCGGGCGGGGCTCGGGCCGCGGAGGAGGCGCTGGCCGCCGCGCTCTGAGAGGGCGGGCGGACGGGACGCGCACGCCTTGAGGAAAGTTGTACGGACAGTGACGGCGCGTCGATACCGGGTTGTGTCCTTCAGGAGGCTCGTCACGGCATGGAGTCGGCCTCCGGCTCCGGTACCTTGTGGCAGATGCGAGTGGTGCTGAACCCGAGCGACGGTGCCGGTGTTGCCTCCGAGGCGGCTCCGGGGCCGGGGATGCCCGCCGTTCGCCGGGCAGGCCGGTACGGCACGCCTGCCTGTTCGACCCCCCGCAAGACGCGTCGCACAGTATGCCGCACGCGTACTCCTTCGCGCTGGAATATGCCCGAAGCGCTTGTTGGGGTGACTGTACGTCAACCATGCTGTGCAGCACAGGGATCACGGACCGTGATCCCGGGCAGTGACCAGGATGGTCAGTGGCGCGAGGCGACGTGTCCGCCGGTTCGGATGGTGTGAGCGGTGCAGCTGCTTCAGGTTCAGTTGGAGGTCGGGGCCGACCCCGCAGAGGTGGGACGGGCCCGCAGGTGGGTGCGGACGCGCCTCGCCGGTTCGGGTATACAGGCCGACGAGCCGCTGGCCGAGACGCTGCTCCTGCTCGTCTCCGAACTCGTCACCAACGCCGTGGTGCACACCGGCCGCCCGGCGGTCCTGCGCATCGTGCTGCGCGGCGGTGAGGGGCAGGCGCTCGGCACCGTGCGGGTCGAGGTCTGCGACACCAGCGCGCGGCCGCCCGCGCCCCGGCACGCGGACGGCGACGAGACGAACGGGCGCGGCCTGGAACTCGTCGACGGTCTCGCCGACCGCTGGGGGTGGCGGCCGGAGGGCGCCGGCAAGGCCATCTGGTGCGAGATCGACCGCTGCGCGGCGGCCGCCGCCGGGAGCGTGGGCATGGGCGGCTACGACACCGTGGCGTTCGAGGCGGTGTGACCCCCTGGGGGGCCCGGCGCGACCGCGCTGGGCCCCCCAGGGCGCAGCCGCCACGTCCCTGACCTGCCCCGGCCGGGCGCTCCGTGCTCACAGCACCGCCACCGGTGCCACCGGCGTGCCCGTCGCCCCGGTGAAGGGTTCGGGCATCGCCGCGAGGAAGAACGCGTAGCGGCCTTCTTCTCCACAGGCTGTGGACAACTTTTCGAGATTCCAGTTCTGGCCCTGGAGCATGCCCATCTCCACCAGGTCCAGCGCGTGCACGGGCAGCCAGAGCCCCTCGATCTCCGGCGGGAAGATCTCGAAGGTCAGGGTGTCGTTCGCCACGGCCGCCACGTCATGGGCGTGGAACCACTCCGGGGTGCGCACCGACAGGCCCGGTGACGGATGGCCGTAGCCGTGCTTGTCGCCCGCCAGGTAGACCTGTACCTGGCCGGTGCGGACCAGGACGACATCGCCGGGGCGGACCTGGACGCGGCCGAACTCCGCCGCCTCGTCCAGGTCCTCGGGCGTGACCGCGTGGTCGCCGGGGAGGCGGGCCACGCCCTTCGCCGCCGCCACGTCGAGCAGGACGCCGCGCCCGACGACGTACGGGACCTTGTCGATGCCGCTGAACCCGGCGCCGCCGTGCGCCGTGATCGTGGCGGCGGGGCGGCCGTTGTAGAGGCGGCCCGAGTGCGAGACGTGCGGGAGCGCGTCCCAGTGGGTGCCCGCCTGGAGGCCCATGGTCACCGCGTCGTCGCTGGTCGCGACGGTGTCCGGGCCGAAGATCTCCTGGTTGATCTGGACCATCGTGTGCAGCGGGTTGACGCGGCCCGGGATCAGGCCGGCCTGGACGCCGTCCGCCCGGAGCGGGAGCGCGAGGGGGACGCGGCGGCCCGTGCGGACCCCGGCGGCGGCCGCGCGCACCGCCTCGCCGGTGATCAGGTTCAGGGTGCCGATCTCGTCGGCCGCCCCCCAGCGCCCCCAGTTGTTCACGCGTCCGGCGATGGCGTGGAAGTCGGCGGACAGCGGCATCGGGGGCCTCCCGGGTCTTGTGTTCCGGTAGCTGACGGGTCGTAAAATCCGAACCTCAGCAAAATCTAACGGGTCGTCAGAAACCGCGGGAAGGGGCCGGGCGTGGGGAACTTCTTGGCTGGCAAGGTCGTCGCCGTGACGGGGGCCGGGCGGGGCATCGGGCGGGCCGTGGCGCTGGCGTGCGCCGCCGAGGGCGCGAAGGTCGTCGTCAACGACCACGGGGTCTCCCTGGCCGGTGCCGAGCCCACGTCCGAGGTGGCCCTCGGTGTGGTGCGGGAGATCGAGGCCGCGGGCGGCACCGCCGTCGCCGTGGCGGACGACGTGTCGGCCATGGCCGGGGGGCAGCGGGTGGTCGACGTGGCCGTGGCGGAGTTCGGCCGGCTCGACGGGGTGGTGTGCGTCGCCGGGATCCTGCGGGAGCGGATGCTCTTCAACATGTCCGAGCAGGAGTGGGACCCCGTCGTCGCCACCCACCTGAAGGGCACCTTCACCGTCTTCCGGGCCGCCTGCGCCGTCATGCGCGCGCAGGGCTCCGGCACCCTGATCGGCTTCACCAGCGGAAACCACCAGGGGTCGGTGGCGCAGGCCAACTACAGCGCCGCCAAGGGCGGGATCATCTCGCTGGTGCGCAGCGCGGCCCTGGGGATGCACAAGTACGGGGTGAGCGCGAACGCCGTCGCACCGGTCGCCCGTACGCGGATGTCGGCCGGTGTGCCCATGGAGCTGAAGGAGATCGGGGAGCCGGAGGACGTGGCCGCGCTCGTCGTCTACCTGCTCAGCGAGCGGGCCCGCGCCGAGCGGATCACCGGGCAGGTCTACACCGTCGCCGGCCCGAAGATCGCGGTCTGGGCGCAGCCGCGGGAGCTGCGGGCCGGGTACGCGCAGGGGCGCTGGACGCCGGAGCGGATCGCCGACTTCCTGCCCGGGACCGTCGGGACCGACCCCATGCCGCTGCTGGCCACCGTGGAGGAGATGGCGCGGGCCGCGGTGGCGCGGGAGCGGCCCAACCGATAGGCGGGTCAGGGACTTCGGCGCGGGAGGGTGGTCGGTGTGGACGACGGGCCTGGGGCCGGGTTCGGCTTCGGTTTGGGATCCCAGGCGCGGGACGAGGCGTTCCGGTCGGAGGTGCGGGAGTGGCTCGGCGCGCATCTCGTCGGCCGGTTCGCCGCGGGCGGCGCGCGGGCGGGGGCGGACGTACGGCGGGCGTGGGAGCGGGAGTTGGGGGCAGCGGGCTGGATCGGACTGGGGTGGGGCGCGGCCGGGCGGGGGGCGTACGGGAACCGGGTGGTCCCGCTCGCCCAGCAGGTCGTCTGGGCCGAGGAGTACGCGCGCGCCGGGGCCCCGGGGCGGTGCGGGCACATCGGGGAGAACCTGCTCGCCCCGACGCTGCTCGCCCACGGCACCGAGGAGCAGCGGCGGCGGTACCTGCCGCCCATCGCGCGCGGCGAGGAGCTGTGGTGCCAGGGGTACAGCGAACCCGGCGCGGGCTCGGATCTCGCGTCGGTGCGGACCGCCGCCGCGCCGGGCGGGGACGGGCGGTGGCGCGTCACCGGGCAGAAGGTGTGGACCTCGCTGGCCCGGGAGGCCGACTGGTGCTTCGTGCTCGCCCGGACGGAGACCGGGTCGGTACGGCACCGGGGGCTCTCCTTCCTGCTGGTGCCGATGGACCAGCCGGGACGGATCGACGTACGGCCCATCCGGCAGCTGACCGGGACCAGTGAGTTCAACGAGGTGTTCTTCGACGGGGCGCTCGCCGCGGAGGTCGTGGGGGGCGCCGGCGCGGGGTGGCGGGTCGCCATGGGGCTGCTCGGGTTCGAGCGGGGGGTGTCGACGCTCGCGCAGCAGGTGGGGTTCGCGGAGGAACTGCGCGCGGTGGTGCGGTGCGCCGTCGCGTCGGGCGCGGCGGGGGACCCGGTGGTGCGCGGGGAGATCGTCCGGCTCTGGGCCGAGCTGCGGGTCATGCGGTGGAACGCGGTGCGGACCCTGGGCGACGCGGGCGGCGGGGACGCGGGAGCGGCGAGCGTCGCCAAGCTGCTGTGGGGCCGGTGGCACCAGCGGCTGGGGGAACTGGCCGTCCGGGTGCGCGGGGCCGAGGGGGCCGTCGGACCCGAGGACTGGGACGCCGCGGCGCCCTACGAACTCGACGAGCGGCAGCGGCTGTTCCTGTTCAGCCGGGCCGACACCATCTACGGCGGTTCGGACGAGATCCAGCGGAACATCATCGCCGAGCGCGTGCTCGGCCTGCCGAGGGAGAAGGCGTAGGAGATGAGAGGTGTGCTGTTCGACGGGGGGCGGGCGGTCGTGGTCGACGACCTTCAGGTGCGCGGGCCCGGGGCCGGGGAGGTGCTCGTCGCCGTCGCCGCCGCCGGGCTCTGCCACTCGGACCTCTCCGTGATCGACGGGACCATCCCCTTCCCGCGGCCGGTGGTGCTGGGGCACGAGGGGGCGGGCGTCGTCGAGGCGGTGGGGGAGGGGGTCGGCCATGTCGTCCCGGGGGACCATGTGGCGCTCTCCACCCTGGCCAACTGCGGGACCTGCGCCGAGTGCGACCGCGGGCGGCCGACGATGTGCCGCAGCGCGATCGGCAGGCCGCGGCGGCCGTTCTCGCGCAACGGCGAACCGGTCTACCAGTTCGCGTCCAACTCGGCGTTCGCCGAGCGGACCGTGGTGAAGGCGGTGCAGGCCGTGAAGATCCCCGCGACCCTCCCGCTGACGTCGGCGGCGCTGATCGGATGCGCGGTGCTGACCGGGGTCGGTGCCGTGCTGAACCGGGCCCGGGTGGACCGTGGGGAGTCGGTCGTGGTGATCGGGGCGGGGGGTGTGGGGCTGAACGTGCTGCAAGGGGCGCGCATCGCCGGGGCGTCGACCGTGGTCGCGGTCGACGCCAACCCCGGAAAGGAGGAGATCGCCCGGCAGTTCGGGGCGACGGAGTTCCTGACGGACGTGGGCGCGGTGCGCGGCGTGCTGCCGGACGGCGCCGACCACGTCTTCGAGTGCGTCGGCCGGGTGGAGCTGGTGCGGGCGGCGATCGACCTGCTGGACCGGCACGGACAGGCGGTGCTGCTCGGCATGCCGGCGGCGGACGCGGAGGCCTCCTTCGTGCCTGCCGCGCTCTTCCTGGACAAGTCGGTGCTGGGCTGCCGGTACGGCTCGTCGCGGCCGCAACGGGACATCCGGCTCTACGCGGAGCTGTACGGGGCGGGACGGTTGCTGCTGGACGAACTGGTGACGCGGACCTACGGGGTGGAGGAGTTCGGCCAGGCGGTGGCGGACGCGGAGGCCGGGCGGATCGCGCGGGGGGTGCTGACCTTCTAGGGGTGCGATCGGGCGGGGGTGCGGGGGCCGGCTCCGCCTGCGGCCGGGCCCGCTACGGAAGCGTCTGGAACGTGCGGCGGTAGGTCGTCGGCGTCACTCCCAGGGCGGCCTGGAGATGCTGGCGCATGGACTGGGCCGTGCCGAAGCCCGCGTCCCGGGCCACCTGGTCGATGGAGAGCGCGGAGGTCTCCAGCAGATGGCGGGCCCGCTCCACGCGCTGCTGGGTGAGCCACTGCCCGGGGCTGATCCCCGTCTCCTCGCGGAAGCGCCGCGTGAAGGTGCGGACCGACATGGACTCCTGCTCGGCCAGGTCGCGGAGCCGGAGCGGCTCGTGCAGCCGGGCCAGGGCCCACGCGCGGGCCGCCGTCGTGGTCGCCGCCCCCGCCTCGGGCACCGGGCGCCGGATGAACTGGGCCTGGCCGCCGTCCCGGTGGGGCGGCACCACCGTGCGCCGGGCCACCTCGTTGGCGACCGCCGCCCCGTGGTCGCGCCGCACGATGTGCAGGCACAGGTCGATCCCCGCGGCGACCCCGGCCGAGGTCAGCACCTCCCCGTCGTCGATGAAGAGGACCTCCGCGTCGACCCGTACGGCCGGGAACATCCGCTGGAAGGCCGCCGCGTCCGCCCAGTGCGTGGTGGCGGGCCGCCCGTCGAGGTACCCGGCCGCCGCCAGCACCCAGCTGCCGGTGCAGATCGAGACCAGCCGGGTGCCGGGCCGGACCCGGGCGAACGCGACGGCCAGCTCCGGGGTGAGACGGCCCTCCTCGTGGACCGGGCCGAGTTCGTACGACGCCGGGACGATCACGGTGTCCGCGCCGGCCAGCGCCTCGGGGCCGTGCGCCACCAGGATCTCGAAGTCCGCGTCCGTGCGGACCGGGCCGGGCCCGCCGACCCCGCAGGTCGTCACGGAGTACAGCGGCTCGCCCTCCGGGGTTCGCGCGCGGCCGAAGATGCGCTGCGGAATGCCCAGTTCGAAGGGGATCACCCCGTCGAGGGCGAGCACGGCGACATGGTGCGGCTGGGCGGTCATGGCCCGATCCTAACGAACAATGGCATTCGGGCCACTCGTTCCGGGGTGCCCGCTGCTCCAGGCTCGAAGCCGTGACGACGCAGACGCAGGACCCTTCTTCCGCCACCCCGAGAGCCACCGGCCGCCGGCGACCGCACCGCGCCTGGGCCGTGGCCGCGGTCACCTTCGTGACGATCATCGGCGCCGCCGCCTTCGCCTCGCTGCCCGGCCTGCTCATCGAACCGCTGCACGACCCGGACCTCGGCTTCGGCTGGTCCCGCGGCACCATCGGCTTCGCCGTCTCCATCAACCTCGCCCTGTACGGCGTCACCGCGCCGTTCGCCGCCGCGCTGATGGACCGGTTCGGCATCCGCAGGGTCGTCGCGGCCGCCCTCCTCACCATCTCGCTCGGCTCGCTGCTCACCGTGTGGATGACCGCCGCCTGGCAGCTCGTCCTGTACTGGGGCGTCCTGGTCGGTCTGGGCAGCGGGTCGATGGCGCTCGCCTTCGCCGCCACCGTCACCAACCGGTGGTTCGCCGCCCGCCGCGGACTCGTCACCGGGCTGCTCACCGCCGCCGGCGCGTCCGGGCAGCTGATCTTCCTGCCGCTGCTCGCCTGGATCGTGGAGGAGCACCAGTGGCGGCCCGCCGCGGTCACGGTCGCCCTGGCCGCGCTCTGCGTGGTGCCGTTCGTCTGGCTGCTGCTGCGCGACCACCCCGCCGACGTGGGCGCCGCGCCGTACGGGGCCACGGAGTTCGTGCCCAAGCCCGCCCCGGTGCCCGGGGCCGCCCGGCGCACCGTCACCGTCCTGGTGAAGGCGGCCCGCACCGGTCAGTTCTGGCTGCTCGCCGGCACCTTCGCGATCTGCGGCGCCTCCACGAACGGGCTGGTCAAGACGCACTTCGTGCCCGCCGCCCACGACCACGGCATGCCCGTCCCCGCCGCCGCGTCGCTGCTCGCGGTCATCGGGGTCTTCGACGTGGTGGGGACGGTCGCCTCCGGCTGGTTCACCGACCGGTTCGAGGCCCGCCGGCTGCTCGCCGGGTACTACGCGCTGCGCGGCATCTCGCTGCTGTTCCTGCCCGTGCTGCTCGCGCCGGACGTGCACCCGCCGATGGTCTTCTTCATCGTCTTCTACGGCCTGGACTGGGTCGCCACGGTGCCGCCGACCATCGCGCTCTGCCGGGAGCACTACGGCGAGGACAGCGCCATCGTCTTCGGCTGGGTGCTCGCCTCGCACCAGGTCGGGGCGGCGGTCGTCGCCTTCCTCGGCGGCCTCGCGCGGGACGCCTTCGGCTCGTACGACGTGGTCTGGTACGCGGCCGGGGCCCTGTGCGCCGTCGCCGCGCTGATGTCGCTGGTGATCCGGCGCGGCGGGCGCGGCGCGCAGGCCGTGATCCCCGCCGCCGCCGGCTGAGTCCGGGCGGGGTTCAGCCGTCGGCGAGCCGGGCGAAGCGGCCCCGGTGGAAGAGGAGCGGCGGGCGCTCGGCGGGGTCGGCGCCGAGGGCGGTGACCCGGCCGACCACGATCAGGTGGTCACCGCCGGTGTGGACGGCGTGGATCGCACAGTCGACCCAGGCGGCGGCCCCGTCGAGCAGCGGCGCACCGGAGACCGGCGCCGGCCGGTGGCCCACCCCCGCGAACTTGTCGGCGCCGCTCACCGCGAACGCGCGGCACAGCGTGCCCTGGTCCGCGCCGAGCACGTTCACGCAGAAGACCCCCGCGCGGGCGATCCGGGGCCACGTCGCCGACGTGCGGGCCACCATGAACGCCACCAGCGGCGGGTCGAGGGAGAGCGAGGCGAACGACTGGCAGGCGAAGCCGGCGGGGCCCGCGCCGGGCGAGGCGGGCGGGGCCGTGACGACGGTGACGCCGGTCGCGAAGGCGCCGAGGACGCGGCGGAAGGCGGCCGGGTCGACCGGGGCCCGCTCGTCCGCGGCGACGGCCCGCAGCTCGGGGCGGGGCAGCGGTTCCACGGGGCCCGCCGTGGTGGCGGCGCCGACCGACCTGAGGTAGCGGACGGCGGTGGCCGCCATCCCTGCGTGTCCCATCATGGACCCAGTGAAACTGACGAACCGTCAGATGGGAAGGGGTGGGCAGGCCCTCACCGGCCCCGGAAGCGCGGGTCGCGGCGCTCCCGGAAGGCGGCGACGCCCTCGTTCGCGTCGTGCGTGGCCATGTTCAGCTCCTGCGCCGCCGCCTCCGCCGCGAACGCGGTCGCGCGGTCCGTGTCCGGAGCCGCGTTCACCAGCTGCTTGGTCAGGGCCAGGGCGCGGGTCGGACCGGCGGCGAGGCGCTGCGCCCAGTGCCGCGCCACCGGCTCCAACTCGGCGTCCGGCACAGCCCTGTTGACCAGTCCAAACCGTGCCGCCTCGGCCGCGGACAGCGCGTCGCCGAAGAACATCAGCTCCTTCGCCCGCCGCGGCCCCACCAGGCGCGGCAGCAGATACGCGCCGCCTGCGTCCGGGACCAGGCCGCGCCGGACGAACACCTCGATGAACCGGGCCGACTCCGCCGCGAGGACCAGGTCACAGGCGAACGCCAGGTGCGCGCCGAGCCCGGCCGCCGTGCCGTTGACCGCCGCGATCACCGGCTTCTCGCAGTCGAGCACCGCGCTGACCAGCCGCTGGGCGCCGAGCCGGATCGTGCGGGCCACGTCGCCCGCGATCCGCTCCCCGGGCGCGGCGGGCGCGCCCCGCAGGTCCGCGCCCGCGCAGAACCCCCGGCCGGTCGCCGTGAGGACGACCGCGCGCACCCCGGGGTCCGCGGAGGCGGCGGCGAGCAGGGCGATGACGCGGTCCCGCTGGTCCCAGGTGAGCGCGTTCATCGCCGCGGGCCGGTTGAGGGTGATCCAGGAGACGTGGTCCTCCACGGTGTGCAGGACGGCGGCGCCGGGCGCGGGTGAGGGCGAGGGATCGGTCATGCGGACGCGGCTCCGTTCCGGGCGGTCAGCGGCAGACGGCCAGCGCGTCGAGGGCGACCGCGCCCTGGCCGCGGCCGAGCACCAGCAGCGGGTTGATGTCCAGCTCGGCGAGGTCGTCGCCGAGTTCGAGCGCCATGCGCTGGATCCGCAGGACCACCTCGACCAGCGCGTCGACGTCCGCCGGGGGCGCGCCCCTGACCCCGTCGAGCAGGGCGCGGCCGCGCAGCCGGCCGAGGGCGGCGCGGGCCTCGCGCTCCCCGAAGGGCGGCACGCACACGGCCGTGTCCCGCAGCACCTCGACGAGGACGCCGCCGAGGCCCACGGTGACGGTCGGGCCGAACAGGTCGTCGTGGGTGACACCGACGACCATCTCCACGCCCCGCTCGACCAGCTGGCAGACGAGGACGCCGTCGAGGTCGATGCCCTCGTAGCGGGCGATGTCGGTGAGTTCGCGGTAGGCGTCCCTGACCTGGCTCGCGGAGGTCAGGTCGATCTTGATGAGGCCGAGTTCGCTCTTGTGGGCGAGCTGGGGCGCGGACGCCTTCATGACGACGGGGTAGCCGACCTGTGAGGCCGCCCGCACCGCCGCCGCCGCGCTGGTCACCAGCTGCTCGCGCGGGACACGGATGCCGTACGCCCGCAGCAGCTGCTTCGCCGCGTGCTCGCTCAGCTGCCGGCCGGGGCGCATCAGGGCCTGCGCCTTGCGGAACGAGGGGGAGGGGGTGCGCGGGGCCTCGTCGAAGGGCGAGCGGTAGCCCGCGACGAAGCGGTGGTGGTCCAGGTAGGCGCGGACGGCGGTGATGCAGTTGGCGAAGGTGCGGAAGGTCGCCACCCGGGAGGAGCCGAGGAGCGTCTCGCGGTACGCGGCCTCGGTGCCCACCGGCGAGCCCCACACCACGCAGACCAGCTTGTCGGTGCGCTCGGCCGCGTCCACCAGGTCCTGGGCGAGCCTGTCGCTCATGGGAGGGAACGGGCCGGTGACGGGGCAGATGAGCACGCCGATGTCCGGGTCGGCGAGGAGCGCGTCGATGATCTTCCGGCCGCGCTCGTCACCGGCCGGGTGGCCGCCGTTGTCGACCGGGTTGGCGACGCTCAGGTAGCCGGGGATCCACTGGTGCAGTGCGGCCTGGCGCGCCGCGCCGAGCGTCGGCAGGGTCAGCCCCGCCGCGGCCGCGAGGTCCGCGAAGTGGGCGCCGGTGCCGCCGGAGATGGAGTAGACGCAGACGCCTTCGGCCCGGGGCGGCCGGGCCCGGGCGAGCAGCGCCGCGGTGTCCTGGAGTTCGTCGAGCCCGTCGACGCGGACGACGCCGAACTGGCGCATCGCCGCGTCGGCCACGGCGTCGGCGCCGGTCAGCTTCCCGGTGTGGGAGGCGGCGGTGCGGGCGCCGGTCTCGGTGCGGCCGACCTTCACCGCGACGACGGGCACACCCGCGCGCGCGGCCCGGTCGGCGGCGAGCAGGAAGGACCGGCCGTCCTTGAGCCCTTCGACGTAGGCGGCGATGGCGCCGACCTCGGGGCACCGGGAGAAGTACGCGATGAAGTCGGCGCTCTCCAGGTCGGCCTCGTTGCCGGTCGGCGCCCAGTGCGAGAGGCGGATGCCGAGTTCCTGGAGGGCGAAGACCGGGCGGCCCTGGTGGCCGGACTGGGTGATGAGCGCGATGGCGGGCCCGTCGAGGTCGTCCCGGAAGTGCTCGAAGGCGTTCAGGTTCGTGTTCGGGCCGAGCAGCCGCAGCCCGGTTCCCTCGACCGCGGCGGCGAGCCGTCGCTGCGCCGCCGCGCCCGCCTCGCCGGTCTCGGCGAACCCGGAGGCGAAGGCGACCGCGAACTTCACCTTCGCCTCCACCAGTTGGCCGATGACGGGCAGCGGATCGGCCACCAGGAGGACCGCGAGGTCGACCGGCCCCGGCAGCTGGGCGACGGACGGGAAGCACGGCAGGCCGAAGACCGCCTCCCGCGTGGGGTGCACCGGGTACAGGCGGGCGCCGACGCGCTCCGCCCAGCTCAGCAGCCGGCGGGTGAGGCCCGCGTTCGGGCGCCCTTCGGTGTCCGAGGCCCCGACGACGGCCACGGACTCCGGGCGGAAGAACCGGTCCAGGTCGGGGACGTCCGCGTGCAGCGGCCGGCCGCTGACGTCGCGTGCGCCGGCGCCGGTCCTGCCGTGCACGGCAGGACCGGGCTGCTCGCCGCAGGCGATCACGCGGGCCCGGCGGGAGTCGGTGGTCAGGGTGCCGTACGTCGATCCAAGCATCGGTCCGCCCCGCTCCTGTGTGACAGCGACTGTGACAGCGACAACTGGTGCCCGTGCGGTACGTCGGCGGGCGCGCGACTGCCGGACGCCGACTGACGCGGTGTCAGGTTACTGAACTGACGGTCCGTCAGGAACCGTGCTGCACGCAAAGGATGGGACGGATGCTGCCGCACCGGCCCGGCCCGCCCGCTATCCCTGCCCACTGCGCGGGCGCGCGGAACGGAGCCGGGTCCGTACAACCCTCTCCATGGCCGGATCGTCTCCCTTCGTGGCGGCCCGGTCCGGCCGCGCCTCCCCGACCGCGAAGGACGCCATGAGACTCCCCGCCCGTGTCACGGCCGCGGCCGCGCTGACCGCCCTGGTCGCCCTCGGC
This sequence comes from Streptomyces sp. NPDC006552, assembly GCF_040611655.1. Taxonomy (NCBI): domain Bacteria; kingdom Bacillati; phylum Actinomycetota; class Actinomycetes; order Kitasatosporales; family Streptomycetaceae; genus Streptomyces; species Streptomyces sp. NPDC006552. The sequence goes on along the minus strand of NZ_JBEXOS010000028.1, from coordinate 58,098 downwards.
CCCCTCGGCGCGCCCGCCTCGGCCGGCGAACCGGAGAGCGACCAGCTCTGGCTCGCCACCCCCTACGAACTGCCGCTCCCGGCCGGGGACGCCCACCGCCCCGGCGCGGCGCGGGCGTTGGACATCGGGCTCTACCACGACAACGCCCTCGCCACCGTGGCCGACGGCCGGGTGCGCGTCGACGCCTCGGGGATCGCGGACGTCGCCGAGATCGACTGGCCGGAGAACTGCGCGCCCACCGGCGCCACGGCCGTCTGCTCGGTGCCCGTCGTCAGCGCCACCGGCGACGCCGACGACATCCGGCTCACGGTCCGGGCCGCGCCCGGCGCCGCGGGCGGCGCGCGGGGCACCGTCCGCTACTCCGCGACGGCGACCGGCGGCCCCGACGGGACGCTGACCGCCTACGAACAGGAGACCGCCGTTTCCGTGGCCGCCGGGCCCGACCTCGCCCCGGCCGGCCTGCGCGACGTCGAACACGCCGTGCGCGGCTCCACGCTCACGCAGCCGGTGGCGGTCGTGAACCGCGGCACCGAGGCCGCGCACGGGTTCACTCTGGAGATGAACGTCCCGTACGGACTGGACTTCGCCCGGCGCGGGCCCGAGTGCCAGTACCGCGCCACGGATGGCGGGAACGCGCCGATCACCTTCGCCACCTGTACCTACGACACGGTCGTGGCGCCGGGTGAGACCTTCACGCTGCCCGGCGGGGTCGGCCTGGCGGTCCGCGCGCACGCCATGGACGAGCGGTTCGGCGTGACGGTGACCCCCGGCGGCGGCGCCACCGACATCGACACCGGCAACGACTCGGCGTACGCGTCCGTGCGGGCCGACAACACCGCGGACTTCCGGGTCCGCGGCGCCACGGTCCGGGGCGCGGCCGGCCAGACCGTCACCGCGCGCGTGCGCTTTCGCAACGCCGGCCCGGCGTGGGTGGCGAACCTCGGCTCGGGCGACCCGGTGGCCTCCCTCGGCTTCGTCGTCCCGCGGGGCGCGACCGTCACCGGCTACCCCGAGGAGGAGTGCCACCCCACCACCCTGAGCGGGCAGTACTACGAGGGCACGACCGGTGCCCCGCGCTACGCGTGCGCGCTGCCGATCTGGGCGGCCCCCGACGCGGTGCGCGACTTCGTCTTCGCGCTGCGCGTCGACACGGTGGTGCCCGGCGCGACCGGGGCGCTCACGCTCACCCCGCCCTACGGCGACGGCACCTTCCCCTTCGACCCGAAGCCGGGGAACAACAAGGCGAAGGTGGTGCTGAACCCGGGGGCGAAGCCGTAGGGCCCGCTCAGAGGGACTTGGCCAGGGCCCGGCCGATCCGGTCCGCGTCCAGGGCGAGTTCGCGCAGCATGCCGCTGATCGGATTCGTGTAGCCCGAGAAGTACAGGCCCGGCGCGGCCGGCAGGGTGCGGGCGCCGTGCGGGCGGGGGCGGCCGGTCGCGGGGTCCAGGACGCCGAGGTGGCCCACCAGCGGCTCAAGGCCCCGGCGGTAGCCGGTCGCCGCGACCACGGTGTCCGGGGTGAGGCGGGCGCCGTCCGCGAGGACGGCCTCGGCGCCGTCGAAGGACGCGACGGCCGCGACGGGCTCGATCCGGCCGGAGCGCACCGCGGCGACGAGCCCGGCGTCCTGCACGGGGATGGCGCCCGCGCGGGCCCGCGAGTACAGCCCGGTGTCCGGGCGCGGCAGCCCGTGCTCCGAGAGGTCCGGCACGCTGAGCCGGCCCAGCGGGACGGCCAGCCGGTCGACGAGCCGCACCGGCAGCCGGCGGCAGAGGATGCCGGTGCGCTGGGCCGGCCAGCCCAGCGTGGAGCGGCGCACGATGTGCGGCGCCGTGCGCACCGCGAGCCGCACGCGCGCGGCGCCGCCCTCGACGAGGTCGACGGCGATCTCCGCCCCGGTGTTGCCGGCGCCGACGACCAGGACGTCCTGGCCGGCGTAGGGGGCGGCGTCGCGGTACGCACTCGCGTGCAGCAGCCGCCCGGTGTACGAGGAGGCGCCCGGCCAGTCGGGCAGGTACGGGGTGTGGTTGTAACCGGTGGCGACGACGACCGCGGCGGCCGTCAGCTCGCGTCCGCCGGTGGCCCGCAGCACCCAGCCGGCGCCGTCCGGGGCGCGGTCGACGCGGGTGACCTCGACGCCGGTGACCACTTCCAGGTCGTGGAAAGCGGCGTACTTCTCCAGGTAGCGCACCACGTCCTCGCGGGCCACCCAGCGGCCGAACCGGCGCGGCATCGGCAGGCCGGGCAGGGCCGAGAGGCGGCGGGTGGTGTGCAGACGCAGCCGGTCGTAGTGGCCGTGCCAGGCGGCGCCGACCCGGTCGGACTTCTCCAGGACGACGGCCCGCACGCCGTGGTCCTTCAGGCGTGCGGCCGCCGCGAGTCCGCCGGGGCCGCCGCCGATGACGTACACGGGCGGGCGTTCGTGGCTGCGGGGGGCCGGTGAGGAGATCGGGGCGGTCATGTGCGGGAGCGTAATCGCGCGCTTACTTGATGGGTCTCGGTCAAGGCCGGAATCGGTTGCGAATTGATCACGGCTGTCCGTGCGGGGCGTTTTCGGTGTGCGGACTCTTGCGCGGGTGGCGGCCGGTGCGCTGAACTGACGTACCGTCAGAAACGCGGGACGCAACCGATCACGGACGGCGGGAGCGCATGGACGCGGTGGTTCTCAACGGCGCCGAATGGTTCGCCGTGCTGCGGATCGGGCTCGGCCTGTGGTGGCTGGAGAGCTGGCGGCACAAGGACAAGAAGGGCTGGTTCGAGCGCGGCACCGGCATCGCGTGGGCCGCGGACGTCGCCGCGAACCACCGCTGGGCGGCCGTGCGCGGCGGCTTCGACGCCGTCGTCCGGCCCCGGCCGACGACCATGTCCTACCTCGTCGTGTACGCCGAACTCGCCCTGGGGCTCGGCCTCGTGCTCGGGCTCCTGACCCCGGTCGCGCTCGTCGGCGGGCTGCTGCTCAACGTCCTGTACTTCACGCTGATGATCCACGACTGGGCCGAGCAGGGGCAGAACGCGATGATGGGGCTCATCTCCCTGGTCGCACTCTTCGCGATGGCCTGGCAGACCTGGTCCCTCGACCACGTGATCGGCCTGTTCTGATGGCCGCCGACAGCGCCGCCGGACGCTTCGACGTCCCCGAGCCCGACGCCTTCAGCCGGACCTACTGGGACGCGGCCGCCGAGGGACGGCTGCTGCTGCGCGGGTGCGCGGCCTGCGGACGGGCGCACCACTACCCGCGCGAGTTCTGCCCCTACTGCTGGAGCGCGGACCCGGACACCGTCTCGTGGCAGGTCGCCGGCGGGCGGGCCGTGCTCTACACGTGGTCCGTCGTGCACCGCAACGACCTGCCCCCGTTCGGCGAGCGCGCCCCGTACGTCGCCGCCGTCGTCGACCTCGCGGAGGGGCCGCGGATGATGACGGAGATCGTGGACTGCGCGGCGCGGGCGCTGCGGCCCGGGATGGAGCTGCGCGTCGCCTTCCGGCCCGGCGGGGGCGGGTTCACCGTGCCGGTCTTCCGGCCCGCCGACCGCGCCTGAGCCGGGCCGGCCCGGGTCCGCTCAGGGCCACAGCAGCTGCTTCGCCCAGCCGTCCGGGCGGCGCGTGTAGGTGAGCCGGACGTGCCGGCGGCGCGCGTCGCCCTGGAAGAACTCGACCTCCCGCGGCTCCAGTTCGTACACCGTCCACGACGGCACGGCGGCGTCCGGCTCGCACCGCGCCCGCTCCCAGGCCGCCTCGGAGGCGCGGACCAGGGTGTCGTAGGAGGCCAGCGGCTCGCTCTGGTGGCCGGTGAGCGCGGCGGCGAGCGCCCCTGTCGAGCGGGCGTGCAGGTCGGCGTGGGCGGCCTCGGCGGGGGCGGTGCGGACCGGGCCGCGCAGCCGGACCTGCCGGCCCTGGACGGGCCAGTAGAAGCCGAGCGCCGCGAACGGACGGGCGGCGAGCTGGCGGCCCTTCGCGCTGCCCGCGTGCGAGGCGAAGTGCAGGGACCGGTCGTCGGCGCCGTGCAGCATCACCGTCCGCACGTCGGCGTGGCCCGCTTCGTCCGTGGTCGCCAGCGACGGGGTGTGCGGCTCGCGCTGCCCGGCCGCCACCGCCGCCGCGAACCACTGCGTGAAGAGCGGCAGCGGGGCGGCGGGCGCGGCCTCGGGGTCGAAGGCGGGCAGCTCGGTGTCCCACACACGCAGGGAGCGCAGCAGGGTGTCCAGGTCTGTTTCCATGGGGCGATTGTCGCGGGCCCGCCGCCGGGACCGGACGCGGCCGCGCGGGGCGGGCGCGACGGCGGGCGCTCAGTCGCGGCCCAGCACGACCGTGCCCGAGGAGCAGAACCAGCCGCCCGTGCCGGAGGCGACCGCGAGCGCGGGCGGCGAGCCGTCCGGCCGGTACACCTGGTGCCCGCCCGCCTCCCCGCGCAGCTGCCGCACCGCCTCCACCAGCAGGAAGAGCCCGCGCATGCCGGGGTGCTGGGCGGAGAGGCCGCCGCCGTCGGTGTTCGTCGGCAGCGCGCCGTCGTGCCGCAGCCGCCCCTTTCCGACGAACGCGCCACCCTCGCCCTTGGCGCAGAACCCGAGGTCCTCCAGCGTCACCAGCGTCATGTACGTGAACGCGTCGTAGATCTCGGCGATGTCGATCTCGTCCGGGCCGACCCCGGCCCGCTCGAAGGCGGACCGCCCGCTGACCGCGGCCGGGGAGAGCGTGAAGTCGTCCCACTGCGACATCGTCGTGTGCGAGACGTACGTGCCCGAGCCGAGCAGCCAGACGGGCCGCCCCGCGCAGTCCGGCACCAGGTCCTCGGCGACGATGAGCACGGCGGCGCCGCCGTCGGAGCGCAGGCAGCAGTGCAGCCGGGTGAACGGGTCGGCGATCACCGGCCCGGCCAGGACGTCGTCGACGCCGATCGGGTCGCGGAACATCGCCTCCGGATTGCGCGCCGCGTTCGCCCGCGCCGCCACCGCCACCTGGGCGAGCTGGTCGAGCGTGGTGCCGTACTCGTGCATGTGGCGCCGGGCCGCCATCGCGTACTTGGCGATGAGCGTGTGCCCGTAGGGGACCTCGTACTGCAACGGGCCGCGCGCGCCGAACGACAGGTTCGCCGTGCGCCGCCCGGCCCGGATGTCGGCGCGGGCCGTCGAGCCGTAGACCAGCAGGACGGCGCGGGCGTGCCCGGCGGCGACGGCGTCCGCCGCGTGCGCCGCCATCACCTCCCACGTGGCACCGCCGACCGCGGTCGAGTCGACCCAGCGGGGCCGCAGCCCGAGGTACTCGGCGACCTCGGCCGGGGCGAGCGTCCCGAGGCCCGCGCTGGCGAACCCGTCGACGCTCTGCGGGCCGAGCCCGGCGTCGGCGAGGGCGCGGCGCGCGGCCTGCGCGTGCAGGGCGTAGGGGGTGGCGTCGTCGATGCGGCCGCAGTCGGAGAGGGCGACGCCCGTGATGGCGGCCTTGCGGTGGGGGCCAGACATGGATCTGACGGTACATCAGTTCTGGTGTGCCGTAACGGGTGTTGCGGGCCTGGGCATCCGCGGCCCGCGGCCTTAACATGACGACCCGTCAGGAAGGGGCCCCATGGACGACGCCAGGTTCACCGAGGAGCAGCGGGAGATCCGCCGCACCCTGCGCGCACTCACCGCCGAACGCTGCACCCCGGACGACGTCAAGGCCGCGGCCCGCACCCCGAGCGGCCACGACGCCGCCCTGTGGCACACCCTCGGCCGGGAACTGGGACTGCCCGGCCTCACCCTGCCCGAGGCCCGCGGCGGCGTCGGCGCGGGCCCGGCCGAAGCGGCCCTGGCCGCCGAGGAGCTGGGCCGCGCCCTCGCCCCCACCCCGCTCTTCGCCACCAGCGCCCTCGCCGCCCCGCTGCTCCAGGCGCTCGGCACCGAGGAGCAGCAGGCGGCGCTGGTGCCGCGGATCGCCGACGGGAGCCTGACCGCGACCCTCGCCGTCCCCGGCGCCGGGCTCGCCACCGCCCTCGGACTCACCGCCGACAACACGGGCGACTGGGCCGGCGGCGGCCGGGCGGGCGGCGTGCAGGCCACCCGGACCGCGGCCGGCTGGCAGCTGTACGGGCAGGCCGGGCAGGTCCTCGACGGGCACAGCGCGGAGCTGCTGCTCGTCGCCGCGCACACCGGCGGCTTCGCCCGCTCCCGGACTCTGCTCTTCCTCGTCCGCGCCGGCGCCCCCGGCCTCGCCCGCACCCGGCAGACCTCCCTCGACTCGACCCGGCCCCAGGCCCGGGTCGAACTCCGCGACGTGGCGGCCGCATTGCTCGGCGAGGAAGACGCCGACGTGGCGGGCGCGCTCGCCGCCACCGGTGACACCGCCGCCACGCTGCTCGCCGCGGAGGCCGTCGGCGCCGCCGGCCGGGCCCTGGAGCGGACGGTCGAGCACGTCAGGCAGCGCGAGCAGTTCGGCCGCCCCATCGGCTCCTTCCAGGCGGTCAAGCACCGGCTCGCCGACGTGTACGCAGGGGTGCAGGCGGCGCGCTCGGCCGCGTACTACGCCGCCTGGGCCGCGAGCCGCCACGACGGCGAGCGGGCCGGCGGGCTCGCCCTCGCCCAGGGCCTCGAAGCGCTGCGCACGGCCGCCGCCGAGGCCGTGCAGCTGCACGGCGGCACCGGCTTCACCTGGGAGCACGACGCCCACCTCTACCTGAAGCGGGCCACCGGCGACGAGCTGCTCTTCGGCCCCGTCCACCTGCTGCGGGCCCGCGCGGCGCAGGCCGCCGAGCTGTTCGGGCGGGCCGGGGCGGTGAGCGCCTGATGGTCGCGCCCGGCGTCCGGCTCGTCCAGAAAATCTCCTCGACCCGCGCCTTCGCCCGCGCCGCCCCCTACGTCGTCCCGGCCTTCGACCGGGCCGTGCACCGGCTGACCCGCGGCAAGGTGCTGCCCAGCGCGCGGATGCTGCCCGGCGCCGTCCTCGGCGTGCGCGGCGCGCGGACCGGGACCGTGCGGCGGACCCCGCTCGCCTGCCTGCCCGAGGAGGAGCGGGGGACCTGGCTGCTGATCGGGTCGAACTTCGGGCGGCCCGGCCACCCCGCGTGGACGGCGAACCTGCTCGCCCACCCGGACGCGGTGATCAGCCTGCGGGGCCAGGACGTGCCGGTACGGGCCCGGCTGCTCGGCTCCGCGGAACGGGCCGAGGCATGGGCGGCCGCGCTGGCGTTCTGGCCGCCGTACGCGGCGTACCAGGCACGGGTGGACCGGGAGATCAGAGTGTTCCGCCTCGAACGGCGCTGAGGCGCGGAGGAACGGCAACGGCGGCGGCTCACGAGGAACTCGCGAGCCGCCGCCGCACGACAGGACCAGGAACGCAAAAGGCGGGCAGACGCCTACTTCGTCGGCTTCTTGCCGGTGACGCCGAGATGCACCAACAGGGCCAGATTCGGTTTGAGTTCGGCCTGCTTGACGCCCCAGGTCTGGAAGCCGCGCTGGTGCGAGGCGACCGCCGCGAGCATCGCCACCAGGGATCCGGCCACCGCCGCGGGGCTCACGTCCTTGTCGACCTTGCCCTTGTCCTGCAACCCCTTGACCGCGTCCGCAAGGGAGTTGTTCACCGAGTTCAGGATCTTCATACGGAGCTTGTAGAACCGCTTGTCACCCTCGGCGGCGCCCAGGTCGACCACGCGCAGGATCGCGTCGTTGCGGCGCCAGAACTCCAGGAACCCGTCCACGAGTTCCTGCGCCGTGGCCCAGCCGGCCTTGCCGACCCAGGAGCGCCCGGCGACCAGATCGGTCAACGCGGCCCCCTCGGCGGCCATTTGCTCGGCGATCTCCAGAACGGCGCCCTCGACGTCCGGGAAGTACTGGTAGAAGGTCGCCGGCGACGTGCCTGCCTTGCGGGCCACATCGATGACTTTGACGTCCCGATAAGGCGAGGAGCTGAGCATCTCGCCGAGGCAGTCGAGCAGCTTCTGACGTGTTGCCTGACCACGCCGTCCGGCCACACGGCCGTCGACGGTACGCACTTGTCCTGTCATGCCGTCAGCTTACCGAGGGGTGATCGGAGCGCGATCTGACCGACTGCAAATGGGGTTGGGCCCCGGTGGGCGGGGTCCGCGGCCGCGGCGCGCCCAGGCCACGGGAAGGCCCCGCCGCCGGACAAAACCGGGGGCCGGGGGCCACAATCCGGCCAGAGGCACGGAGCGGAACCACCGGGCCCGCATCCCGTGGCTAGCGTTGTTTCATGTACCCGGACTTTCCCGAAGGCGCCCCGTGCTGGGCCGACGTCCGGCTGCCCGACGTCGAGGCGGGCAAGCGCTTCTACGGCGACCTCTTCGGGTGGACCTTCGACGAGGGCGCGGGCGCCGAGCGCGGCTTCTACACCGGGGCCTACGCCGCGGACCTGGCCGTCGCCGCCCTCGCCCCCGGCGGCCCCGGCTGGACCGTGTACTTCGCGGTACGGGACGCCTACACCGCGGCCGGCCGGGTCGTCGCGGCCGGCGGCCACCTCGTGTCCGGGCCGGTCTCGGACGGCGCCGTGGCCACCGTCGCCCTCGCCGCGGGCCCCGACAGCGCGGTGTTCGGGCTCTGGCAGGCCGGCAGCCACCAGGGCTTCGAGCGGACCGGGGCGCCGGGCGCCCTCTGCCGCGCCGAGCTGCGGACCCCGGACCCGGCGCTCAGCGACGCCTTCTATCCGCGGGTCTTCGGGTACCCGGCGCCGCGCCCCGGCGGCGGTACCCCGCCCGGCCCGCGGATATGGCGCCGGGGCGGCCCGGCGGGGGCCGGACCCGGGGCGCCGGAGGTGAGCCGCCGGCCGCTCCGCGGGGGGCACGCCCGCTTCCTGCCCCACCTCGGCTCGGCCGACCTCGCCGCCACCTGCGCCGAGGCGGTCCGGCTCGGCGGGCGCGTCCGGGCGGCGCCGCACCCCACCCCGTACGGTCCGGTCGCGGTCCTCGGCGACGACCAGGGCGCGGTCTTCGCCGTGTGCGCCGCCTGAACCCGGCTCCGGCGCGCCCCTGGAGGCCCGGGACACCCCGATTTGCCCCCAGGTTCGCCACCAGCGCCTCGGACAGGAAGAATCAGGGTGCGTGCCGCCGTAGCGCTGCGGTGGTGAGACGCTGACGGGGGCCGTATGTGCGAGGGGCCGGGAAACCCGGGGATTCCGGCATCGCACGGGGAGGTGGCAGGCAAGTGATGGATCAGCTGACGCAGCACGATCCGAGGAGGATCGGCCCGTTCGAGGTCCTGGGGCGGCTCGGCGCGGGCGGCATGGGTCTGGTCTATCTGGCCCGCTCGGCCTCCGGCCGCCGCGTGGCGATCAAGACGGTCCGCACCGAACTCGCCGAGGACCAGCTGTTCCGGGTGCGCTTCACGCGCGAGGTCGAGGCGGCCCGGGCGGTGTCCGGCTTCTACACCGCCGCCGTCGTCGACGCCGACCCGCGCGCCGCCGTCCCCTGGCTCGCCACCGCGTACGTGCCGGCGCCCTCCCTCGAAGAGATAGTGAACGAGTGCGGGCCGCTGCCCGCCCAGGCCGTGCGCTGGCTGGCGGCCGGCGTCGCCGAGGCGCTCCAGTCCATCCACGGCGCGGGCCTGGTCCACCGCGACCTCAAGCCGTCGAACGTGCTGGTGGTCGAGGACGGGCCGCGCGTCATCGACTTCGGCATCGCGTCCGGCGTCTCCAACACCCGCCTGACCATGACGAACGTGGCGGTCGGCACCCCCGCGTACATGTCGCCCGAGCAGGCGAAGGACTCGCGCAGCGTCACCGGCGCCTCCGACGTCTTCTCGCTCGGCTCGATGCTCGTCTTCGCCGCCACCGGGCACGCGCCCTTCCATGGCGCCAACCCCGTCGAGACGGTCTTCATGCTGCTGCGCGAAGGCCCCGACCTGGAGGGGCTCCCCGCCGAGCTGCGGCCGCTCATCGAGTCGTGCATGCAGATGGACACGGCCCGGCGTCCCTCGCCGGCCGATCTCCAGGCCCAGCTCGCCCCGCACCTCTTCGGCCCCGGCAGCGACGACAGCGGGACGGCGTCGGCGTGGCTGCCCGAGCGGTCCGTCGCGCTGATCGAGGCGCGCCGCGGGGTACGTACCGTCGCCAAGCCCGCCGCCGCCCGCACCCCGGGCCACGGCGCCCGGGTACCCGCCATGCCCGCGCAGCCGCCCGGCCCGCTCTCCTTCGACGGGCCGCGCCCCGCGCCGGCCCTGGCGGGCCCCGGCACCGACGGGCCGGTCCACCTGGCCGGGGCCCGGGTGCCGATCGGCCCGGGGCCGCGGGTCGCCGACGCGCGCGCCGCCGCGGTGAAGGCGCCGCCCGCGGAGTCCGGCCTCGTCGCCTCCTGGACCCGGGCCCGGACCACCGGGGCCGCGCGGGGCGCCGCGCCGGACCCGGTCGTGCCGCCGCCCGCCCCGGCCGAGGGCGCGGCGTGGCGGCCCTGGCGGTTCCGGATGTCGAACGACGTGTGGGGCACGCCCAAGGTCGCGGGCGACCTCGTGTACGTCACGTCCTTCGAGGTCCACGCACTGGACGTGGCCACGGGGCGGCGCCGCTTCAAGACACGGGACGTCGCGTGGGCCATGGACGTGACCGACGGTCGCATCCACGCCTCCGACGGCCCGACCCTGTGGGCGCTCGACGCCCGCGAGGGCGGCGATCTGTGGCGCCTGGGCACCGACGCCTGGGTGTACGCGCTGCGGGCCGACCGCGGCACCGTCGTCACCGCCACCCGCGGCGGCGGCGTCCAGGCCCGCGAGGCCGTCACCGGCGACCTGCTGTGGGAGATCACCGGGTGCCAGACCGACTTCGAGGCGCCCGAGGCGGGCCCCGTCGTCCACGACGGCACCGTCTTCGTGTGGCAGGACGCCCGGCTGCGCGCCCTGGAGGCCCGCACGGGCGAGGAACGCTGGTCGTACCCGATCGGCGACGCCGCGTCCTGCGGCGGCGTCCCGGTCCGCCTCACCCCGGCCGCCGACGGCTACGTGTACGTCGCGGCCGGCACCCGGGTGCTCGCCCTCGACACCGGTTCCGGGCACGTGCGCTGGCACTTCGAGGCGCCCGCGGTCTTCCTCTCGCCGCCCGCCTTCGCCCCCGGCCCCGCGGTGGCCGGCGGCGGCATCTACCTCGCCGACCACCTCGGCACGGTCTACGCGCTCGACGCGACGGACGGCCGGGACCGCTGGCGCATCGCGACGGAGGCGCGGCCCGCCTCGACCGACCCGGTGCTGGTGGCGCACGGCCATGTGCACGTCGGCAGCGGCCAGGGCCTGTACACCCTGGACGCCGTGGCGGGCACCCCGAAGTGGCGGTTCCAGGCGGGTGGGGAGATCGTCGGCTCGCCGGTGGTCGCCGACGGCCGGGTGCACTTCGGCTCGACCGACCACCTGCTGTACACGCTGAAGGCGGACGACGGCCGGCTGCGCTGGAAGCTCGCGACCGGCGGCGAGATCACCGGTACCCCGGTGGTGCGGGACGGGGTGGTGTACGCGTGCAGCAAGGACCGGTGCGTGTACGCGCTGGACGCGGAGAAGGGGACGGGGACCAGCCGGTAGCGGCCCCGCCCCCGCCGCACCGTCAGGCGGGCCCGCCCCGTTCGTCCCGCCGGGGGCTGCCGGAGCTTACGGTGCTGCCCCCGGCGGGGCCGGCGCCGTCCGGGTCGTCGGCCCCCGCGTCCGGGTGGCCGTTCCCCCAGGTGGGGGGCGTCTCCGGCGGCGGGCCGGGGTCCGTGCCGTCGCCCGGGCCCGCCCAGCTCTGCTGCTGCCCCGCAGCCGTGCCCTGCGGGCGGCCGTAGGCCGGGATCTCCTGCGTCTCCCCGGCTGCGGCCGCACCACCGGCCGGGCCGGGGTAGGGAGCCGGTGCGGTACGGGGCTGGCCAGCCGGGGTGGGGTCCGTGGCCGGGGCCGCGTAGAGGGGGCCCGTGAGGGTGGGCGGGCCGTCGTAGGGGTCGGCCGCCGGGGGCGGCGGGGTGTTCCAGGTGACCGGCTGCTGCCGGTCCTGGCCGGTGGTGTCCCAGGCCGCGGGCTCGCCGTGACCGGCCTCCGTGCCGGTCTCCTGCCACGGGCCCGGCTGCCCGGCCGCGCCGGTGGCGTACGGCCCGGGGTCGTCGCGCCGGCTCTCGTCATAGGCCCGCGGGTCGTCCCTGCGGTACCGGCTCCGGCCGTGGCCGGACATGACCAGCGCGGCCACGAGCAGCAGCAGCCCGCCGCCGAGCGAGGCCGCGACCCCGTCGCCGACACCGCGCCCGTCGGCGGTGAGGACCAGCTCGCCCTCGGCCTGGGCCACCCGCACCATCCACAGCACCGTGCCGGCCAGCACCACGACCCCGGTCAGGGCGACCAGCAGCCGGGACCGGAGCACCAGGCCCAGCAGGGCGAGCAGCGCGAGGATCACGAAGGGCAGGAACAGGGAGCCGAACAGCTCGGCGCGGGTGCCCGTGATCCCGCCGCGCGAGAACAGGTCCCCGAGCCGGTAGTCACGGCCGTGCCGGCTGTCGTACCAGAGGCGGAAGGGGCTCCAGACGACGGCCGCCGCCCCGACGAGAGCCAGGACCGATCCGACGATGTTGCGCAGCATCAGGCCTCCTCGGTCTCGGTTCCGACGCTACGCCGGGTGGGTCGGGGGTGCCACGCGGCCATGGGCGGGACGCCCACGGGGTAGGGTCCCGGGCGTGATGAAACGGGGAATGAAGCTGACGGCGGTAGCGGCGATGGTGGTGCTGGCCCTGACGGGGTTCTCCACCGGACGGGGGCATTCGCGGGGGCACCACAGCAGCAGCGGGGGAGGCGGCGGGTGCAGCAGCTCCTCGCAGAACCACGGCAGTTCGTCGAACTCGTCGACTTCCGGCGGAAGTTACGGCTCGTCGGGCTCGACCGGCTCGACCGGGTCCACGTACGACGACGATGACGACGACCGGTACGGCAGCGGCACCGGCGGCAGTAGCTACAACCGGCGGCCCGGGTACCGGTCCACGCCGACGTCGTCCGCGTCCGGCAGCGGCCGCACCGCGCAGGAGGGCACCGCGCGCCTGATCACCTGCGCCGGCGCGGGCCGGCCCTACGCCACCGTCGAGGTGCGCAACCCGAACGCCCGGCGCGTCCGGTTCGCCGTGCACGTCACCTTCACCGACGCCTCCGGCGCCACCGTGAAGGACACGTACCACGAGGTCAAGGCGGGCGCGAAGGACAAGGTCACCGTGCGGGTGCCGGTGGGCAGCGCCGACCGGGCCGCACGGGTGGAGCACTGCGCGGTCGACCGGGACGCCACCGTGGTGTGACCGCGCTCAGCGCACGCGGTAGCCGCCCGGGGTCCGGGCGGCGAACAGCTCCGCCTGGCCGGCGGGGGGCAGGTTGCCGAGGGCGATCAGGTGCGGGGCCTGGGCGAAGGCATGGGCGCGGGCGGCCTCCGTGGCCGCCCACACCGCCCGCACCGTGCCCTGCACCGCCGCCGCCGGATACCCGGCGATCGTGCGGGCACAGCGCAGCGCCGCCGCCAACGCCTCGCCGGGCGGGGTGACTTCACTGACCAGGCCCGTCTCCAGGGCCCGCCGCGCCGACATCCGCTCCGCCGATCCGAGCAGCGCGAGCCGCGCCACGTCGCCGGGCGGCATGCGCTGCGCCAGGTACACCGACTCGTACGCGCTGACCATGCCGTACGTGGTGTGCGGGTCGAAGAACGTGGCCGTCTCGTCCGCGACCACGAACTCCGCCTCGCCCAGCAGGTAGAACGCCCCGCCGCAGGCCATGCCGCGCACGGCGGCGATCACCGGCTTCCACAGGTCGTTGGCCTTGGGGCCGATCGTGAGGAGCGGGTCATCCGCCGAGAAGGGCGAGTCCGGCTGCGGGACGTCGGTGGCGCGGTCGACGCCCGTGCAGAACGCGCGGTCGCCGGCGCCGGTCAGCACGATCGCCCGCACCCGGTCGTCGAAGCGGAACTCCCTCCAGGCCGCCGCCAGTTCGCGGGCCGTGGGCGCGTCGATGGCGTTGTGCCGGTGCGGGCGGTCCAGGGTGACCACGGCGACCCCGGCCGCCGTGTCGGTCTCGGTGCGCAGGGTCACGGCCGCTCCAGGACCCAGCGGGGCAGGGTGACGTCGCCGACCCGCGCGAAGACGGCCTGGACCCGCGCGCCGATACGGATGCGGGCGGGGTCGACCGAGTCGAGACGGGCGTCGGCGGCCGCGACCAGGTTGCCGACGAGGCGGATGCGGGGGGCCTCCGCGAGTTCGACGACGATCGCGTTGTACGGGGCCTGCGCAGCGTAGGCCGGGAGCAGCGGCGGGTGCGGGACGACGTAGGACCAGATCCTGCCGCGCCCGCTCATCCTGCGCCACGCGCTGTCGAAGGAGTGGCAGTGCGGGCAGCAGGGGCGGGGCGGGAAGCGGAGTTCCGCGCATGCGGGGTTCGCGCAGGTCTGGATGCGGAGTTCGCCCCGGGCGGCGTAGGCCCAGAAGGGGGCGCCGTCGTCGTCGGCGGTGGGGGTGAGCAGGGGGGCTGTCTCCGTCGCGTCTGCCATGTTCGGTCCTTCGTCGGGTGCGGCTCTCGTCGTGGCTCGTCGCGCAGTTCCCCGCGCCCCTTGCGGGGCGCTGTCTAGGCCGTTGTCAGGAGTACTGCCGAGGTCGGCACGCCCTCGCCCGCCGTCACCAGGCAGGTGCGGGCGCCGGGGACCTGGGCCGTGCTCGTGCCGCGTAGTTGCCTGACGCCCTCGGTGATGAGGTTGAAGCCGTGGACGTACGCCTCGGAGAGGCCGCCGCCCCCGGTGTTGAGCGGCAGCCGGCCGCCGGTCTCCAGGGCGCCGCCCTCGGTGAACGCGCCGCCCTCGCCGCGCCCGCAGAAGCCGTAGCCCTCCAGGGAGAGCGGGATGAGCGGGGTGAACGCGTCGTAGATCTGCGCGACATCGACGTCCTCGGGGGTGAGGTCGGCGTGTTTCCACAGGTGCCGGGCGGCCGTCCAGGCGGGGCCGGTCAGCGGGTCGTCGTTCCAGTAATTGACCATGCCGTGGTGCTGGGCGGGCAGGCCCTGCGCGGCCGCGTGCACGTAGACCGGCTTCCGGCGGCAGTCGCGGGCCCGTTCGGCGGAGACGACGACGCAGGCCAGCGCGCCGTCGGTCTCCAGGCAGTTGTCGAAGAGGCAGAGCGGTTCGCTGATCCAGCGGGCCGTCATATACATGTCCCGGGTCAGGGGGCGCTCGTACATCATCGCGGCCGGGTTCTGGTTGGCCCGGTTGCGGCAGGCGAGGGCGACGTTGAAGAGGTGGTCGCGGGTGGCGCCGTACTCGTGCATGTAGCGGCGGGCCAGCAGGCCGATCTCGTCAGCGGGCCGCAGCAGGCCGAAGGGGCGGGTCCACTGCGCGGGCGTGGGGAGCTGGACGGCGGTGTCGCGCCACGGGCGCGGGCCGCTGCCCCGCTTGCGGGAGCGCCAGGCGACGCCGACGGTGGCCTGGCCGGTGGTGATCGCGGCGGCGAGGTGGGCGAGGGTCGCGCAGGAACCGCCGCCGCCGTAGCCGACCCTGCTGAAGTAGGTGACGTCGCCCGCGCCGATGGACTTGGCGATCTCCACCTCGTCCGTCTCCTCCATCGTGTAGGAGACGAAGGCGTCGACCTCGGCGGGGGCGATGCCCGCGTCGTCGAGCGCGGCGAGGACCGCCCGGCACGCCAAGGTCTTCTCGGACTCGGGGAGTTGCTTCGCGAAAGCGGTCTGGCCGATGCCGACGACGGCCGTCGTGTCCTTGATCCCCACCGTGATCCCGCTCGCCGCGTGCGCCATGGCCACCCCCGCCTGCTTCCGCGTGTGCTGACAGCGCGTCAGGTTACAGCTAATCTGACGGTTAGTCAGCTGCGGTGCGGCGGAAGGTCGTTCGATGCGTGAGGGCGGCGAGTGGGGGACGATCCCGGAGCTGGTCCGGGACGCGGCCGGGCGGCACGGCGCGCGCGAGGCCGTCGTCGAGGGGCGCACCCGGATCAGCTACGCGGAGCTGGGCGAGCGCGTCGAGCGGGCCGCCGCCGCCTGCCTGGCGGCCGGGACCGAGCCCGGCGACCGGGTGGCCCTCTGGGCACCGAACACCCTCGACTGGATCGTCAGCGCCCTCGGCGCGGTCACCGCGGGCGCCGTCCTCGTCCCCCTCAACACCCGGTTCAAGGGCGCCGAGGCCGCCGACGTCCTGGCCCGCTGCCGCGCCCGCCTCCTCTTCGTCACCGGCACCTTCCTCGGCACGTCGTACGTGGCCTCACTGCGCCGCGCCCAGCAGGCCGGGGCCGAACTGCCGTACCTGGAACAGGTGGTGGTGCTCGGCGACAGCGCGCCCGCCGCACCGGGGTACCAAACCTGGAAGGAGTTCCTGGCGGCCGGGGACCCGGTGCCGGGCGCCGCGGTCCGCGCGCGCGCCGCCGCGATCACCCCGTCCTGCGCGTCGGACATCATCTTCACGTCCGGCACCACCGGGCGGCCCAAGGGCGCGGTCATCACCCACGCGCAGACCCTGTGCGGCTACGCGATCTGGTCGGACCTCGCGGGCCTGCGCGCAGGCGACCGGTACCTGATCGTCAACCCCTTCTTCCACACCTTCGGCTACAAGGCGGGGATCATCGCCTGCCTGATGCGCGGCGCGACGATGGTCCCCCAGCCCGTCTTCGACGTGGACACGGTCCTCGCCAACATCGCGGCCGAGCGCATCTCCGTCCTGCCCGGCCCGCCCACCCTGCACCAGGCCCTGCTCGACCACCCGGGCCGCGACGCCCACGACCTCTCCGCGCTGCGCCTGGTCGTGACGGGCGCCGCCGTGGTGCCGCTGCGCCTCGTCGAGCGGCTGCGCGGGGAGCTGCACATCGACACCGTGCTCACCGCGTACGGCCTGTCGGAGGCGAGCGGCATCGTCACCATGGGGCGGCGCGGCGACCCGGCGGAGCTGACCGCGGGGACCTCGGGGCGGGCGATCCCCGGCACCGAGCTGCGGGTGGCGTCGGCCGGGCCCGGAGAACCCGGCGAGGTCCTGGTCCGCGGCTTCAACGTGATGCGGGGGTACTTCGAGGACCCGGCCGCGACGGCGGAGGCGGTCACCGAGGACGGCTGGCTGCGCACCGGCGACGTCGGCGTCCTCGACGCCCGCGGCTACCTCCGGATCACCGACCGCCTCAAGGACATGTACATCGTCGGCGGCTTCAACGCCTACCCCGCCGAGATCGAGCAGCTCCTCGGCCTGCACCCGGGCGTCGCCGACGTCGCGGTCGTCGGGGTGCCGGACGGGCGGCTCGGCGAGGTCGGCAAGGCGTACGTGGTGCGCCGCCGGGGCGCGGTGCTGAGCGGGGACGACCTGATCGCCTGGGCGCGCCGGGAGATGGCGAACTACAAGGTGCCGCGTGCGGTCGAGTTCGTCGGCGAGCTGCCCCGGAACGCGTCCGGGAAGGTGCTGAAGGGGGAGCTGCGTACGCGCACGCGCACCGGGTGAGACCGGGGGCCGCGGGGGGCTCTGGTGCCGGGTCCGCGGGGTGGTCTTGTGCCGGGTCCGCGGGGCGCGGTGTCCGGAAGCCGGGCCGCCCGACGGGGGCGGTTCAGTGGTGGCGCGGGTCCGGGCCGGGCGGCGGGGTGTTCGTGCGGCCCGTGTCCAGGTCCACCACCAGGTCCGCGCGGTCCCGGCCGGAGGCCACGCGGCGGGCGTTCGCCTCGTCCGAGCGCAGCACCCACGCGCGGGCCGCCGACGGGGACTTGCCGAAGGCGACGTGCCGGGCGACGAGCCGGTCGACGCGCAGCGCCTCGTCCACGGCCACCCACCACACCTCGTCCAGGAGCGGGCGCACCGCCGTGGACCAGGGCTCCTCGTCGAGCAGCAGGTAGTTGCCCTCGGTGACGACCAGCGGGACGTCCGGCGGGACCGGCAGCGACCCGGCGACCGGCTGCTCCAGCTCGCGTTCGAAGGCCGGGGCGTAGACCGTCTCGTCCGGGTGGCGCGGAGCGCGGAGCCGGGCCAGCAGCGCCGCGTACCCGTACGCGTCGAACGTGTCCGGCGCGCCCTTGCGGCCGGCCCGGCCCAGCCGGGCCAGTTCGGCGTCGGCGAGGTGGAAGCCGTCCATGGGGACGAGGGCGGCCCGCCCGTCCAGGGCGCTCACCAGTTGCCCGGCGAGCGTGGACTTGCCCGCGCCCGGCGGACCTGCGATGCCGAGGACACGGCGCGGGCCGCCGGGGGTGGCCAGGGACCGCGCGCGGGCGGCCAGTTCGTCGACGTGGGGCAGGGACATGGTCCGAGCCTGCCAGACGCCGGGGGCGGCGGCGGAAGCGGCCGTCACCAGCTCAGGACGGAGTCCATCGACTGCTGCCAGTAGGTGACCTCCAGGGTGTCGTCGACGTAGACGCCCTTCGGGGGCAGCGCCGGGTGGGCGCCCGAGCCGACGCTCTCGTTGCCGGAGCGGCCCTGGAAGTACACCGCCAGGGACCTGGCGGTGTAGCCGTTCGAACCGCTGCCGTCGTTGCCGCCGGAGAGCCGCACGGAGGCGTAGCCGGACTGGCCCGGCTCCAGCGTGACGACCGCCTGCGGCTGGGTGCTCTCGTCGACCGGCGGCACGGACTGGGCCTCGCCGAAGCGGACGGCCGGGTAGCCGTAGAGGAAGCAGGGGTTGCTGCCGGTGTTGGTGACGGTGAGCAGCATGTGGTTGATGGGGCGGGACAGGGGAGCCGCGACCGTCTTGGTGACGGAGCCCTCGCAGGTGACGAACTTGCGGGCGGCGCCCGGGGCCTTGGTGGCGCCCGGCGCCTTCGTGGCCCGGGACGGGGCGGCGTCGGCCGTCGGCTTCGCGGCGTTGCCCTGGCCTGCCTGCGAGCCCCGCGAGCCCTGCGCGTCCTTCGCGCCGTCGGCGGAGGGGGAGGCGGCCGGGGCGGACGGCGAGTGCGTCGCGGCCGGGCCGGCCGCCGAACCGGACGACGCGCCCTCGTCCTTGACGCCCGTTCCGTCGTTGCACGCGGTCAGCGAGAGCGCGGCGATCACGACGGAGGCGGCGGCGGTGACGAGACGGGCGCGGGGGGTGCGGATGCTGTTCATGTGGTGGAGCCCCTTCGGTGGTTCAGTGGGTGTGGTGCTTGGATGACCGGAGCTTGCGGGGTGATCCGTCCCAGCCGCCACGGCCGGCGGGAAGTCAGGGACGCCGGAACGCTGGGACAGGCTCTGACCAGGGGTTTTATCCGTCCCCTGGAACGGCCGAACGGGACGCGGGGAAGGAATGAGGGGGAGATGGCGGACGACTTCGCGGAGCAGTTGCGCGCGCTGAAGGACCGCTCGGGGCTGAGTTACGGGGTGCTGGCCAAGCGGCTGCACATGAGCACGTCGACGCTGCACCGGTACTGCAACGGGACGGCGGTGCCGAACGAGTACGCGCCGGTCGAGCGGTTCGCCCGGGCCTGCCGCGCGACCCCCGAGGAACTCGTCACGCTGCACCGCCACTGGATCCTGGCGGATGCGGGGCGGGGGCGTAAGGGGGAGCCAGGGGCGACCGGGGCGGTGGTCGCGGGTGCGGGTACGGGTGTGGGGGCGGCAGGTGCGGAGGGGGCGGCTCCGGTTGCCGGGTCGGAGCGGGCGCCGGGCGGGCATGGCGGGGGCGCCCATGGCCCGCGCGGTGAGACGCTGTCCGGTGCCGGTGCCGGTGAGACGCCGTCCGGTGAGACGCCGGAGGGGGTGACCTCGGGTGGGGCGACCCCGGGCGATGTGACCTCGTCCGGTGGCACTTCGGGCGGGACGACCTCGGGCGGTGGGGCTCCGTCCGGTGGCATGTCGGGTGGTGTGACTCCGGGCGGTGGGACTCCGTCCGGTGGCACCTCGGGCGGTGGCACCTCCGGCGGTGGGACTTCGGGGGGCAGAAGCCCTGGCGGCGAGACTCTGGGCGGCATGACCCCGGCCGGTGGCACTTCGGGCGGCGTGACTCCGGGCGGTGCGACCTCGTCCGGTGGCACTTCGGGCGGGACGACCTCGGGCGGTGGGACCTCGGATGGTGTGACTCCGGGCGGCGAAACGCCGGGCGGCTCAACGCCGTCCGGTGGTACCCCGGACGGCAAGAGGCCGGGTGGCATGGCCCCGTCGGGTGGCACTTCGGGGGGCGGGGCCCTGGGCGGCAACGGCCCGGACAGCGAAATTCCGGGCGGCAAGACCCCGTCCGGTGGGGCCTCGGGTGGCATGACCCCGGGCGGCGAGACTCCGGGTGGCATGACCCCGTCCCTTGACGCGGCGGGTGGCGGGGGCCCGGGTGGTGCGTTCCCGTTCGGTGGGATCCCGGAGGGCCACGTCCCGGGTGACGGTGTGGGCAGTCCTTCCGGGGCCGTGTCGCGTGGTGGCTCGGGCGGATCTTCCGGGGGTGCGCCGGGTGGGTCCTCCGAGGCTGAGGGTCCCGTCGTCACCGATGGTGGGGGCGTGGGCGGGGCGCGGCGTCGGCGTGGGTGGGCCGCGGGCGTTGCCGGGGCCAGTGCGGTGGCCGTCGTCGCCGCCGTCGTGCTCGCCGTGAACCTGTCCGGGTCCGGCGACGGCGCCCAGGGCGACCGGGCGGACCGGACGCCGGCCGGGGCCACGGCCGCGGACGACCCGGCGTCACCCTCCGCCTCCGTATCCGCCTCCGCGTCCAAGCGCGGCACGCCGAGCCGCACGCCCTCCGCGAGCGCCCCGGCGCGGCCCACCGCCCGGGCGACCGGCAAGCACGGCGCGGGCGGCGGCGCCGCGGGCAGCGGCGGCGGCACCCTGCTGAACGTCGCCACGCGGCCCTACGTCTACGACAGTCCGTGCAGCCAGCACTTCCTGGTGAACAGCCGCCCCGAACAGGTCGGACCGCCCGCCCCGACCGAGCAGGACGCCCCGCGCTGGGCCGCCGCGTACGGGGCCGTCTCCGCCGACGAGCAGGAGGTCGCGCTCACTCTCCAGGGCACCGGCAGCGACACCGTCGTCCTGGAGAAGATGCACGTCCGCGTCCTCGGCAAGGCCGCGCCGCTCGCCTGGAACGACTACTCGATGGGCGTCGGCTGCGGCGGCAACGTGTTCACCAAGTCCTTCGACGTCGACCTGGACAACGGCAGCCCCACCGTCACCGCCAAGAACGGCCAGCGCGACTTCCCGTACAAGGTCAGCGAGACCGACCCGGAGGTCTTCTACGTCACCGCCCACACCAAGGCCCACGACGTCCGCTGGGACCTGACCATCGAGTGGTCCAGCGGCACCCGCCGGGGCACGGCCCACATCGACAACAACGGCACCCCCTTCCGCACCAGCGCCGCGACGGGCCGGCCCGGCTACGACTACCCGCTGGGCGGCAGCGAGTGGATCGAGCGGGTGGAACAGACGGGCTGACGGGGCACGCGGGCAGGGCGCAGGCCGGGGTGGGCGCCGCCGCCCCCTCCCACCGCGCGCCGCTGCGGCCCGGCCCGCCCCGGGACGTCCGGATCGCGGAAACCCGTGTGCGCCGTGCGGCCGCCTCCGTAGGGTCCCCGCAAGACCGCCGCCCGAAGGAGCCGCCCGCCATGACCGCCAGCGACCCGCGCCCCACGACGTCCCGGCCCGCCGCGCCCACCCCGCCGTTCGCCGCCCGCGCCGCGGCCGCCGGCGGCTCGCCGATCCGCGACATCCTCGCCGTCACGGCCCGCCCGGAGTTCATCAACTTCGCCGGCGGCCTCCCGGCCCCCGAACTCTTCGACACCGACGGCATAGCGGCCGCCTTCGACCACGTCCTGACGCACGAGCCGCAGCGCGCCCTGCAGTACTCCACCACCGAGGGCGAACCCGCCCTGCGCGCCGCGCTCGCCGCGCGCACCACCGCCCGCGGACTGCCCACCGACCCCGACGACCTGCTGGTCACCACCGGATCACAGCAGGCCCTCTCCCTCCTGGCGACGGCGCTGCTCGAACCCGGCGACACCGTCCTCGTCGAAAGCCCCTGCTACCTGGCGGCACTTCAGGCCTTCGGCCTCGCCGGGGCCCGCGTCATCGGCGTGCCCTGCGACGACGACGGCATCGACCCGGCCGCCCTCGACGCGCTCGTCGCCGAGCACCGCCCCAAACTCCTGTACACGGTGCCGACGTTCCAGAACCCCACCGGCCGCACCCTGCCCGCCGCCCGCCGCGCGGCCGTCGCCGCGGTCGCGGCCCGGCGCGGCCTGTGGATCGTCGAGGACGACCCGTACGGCGAGCTGCGCTTCGCGGGCGACCGCGTCGGCTGGATCGCCGCCGACGACGCCGCCCGGGACCGCACGGTCCTGCTCGGCTCGTTCTCCAAGGTGATGGCGCCGGGCCTGCGCCTGGGCTGGCTGCGGGCGCCGGAGGAGCTGCGCCGCGCCTGCGCCGTCGCCAAACAAGCCGCCGATCTGCACACCCCGACCGCCAACCAGCTGGCCGCCGCCCGCTATCTGGTCACCCGCGACCTGGACGCGCACGTCGCGAAGGTGGCGGGGGAGTACGGCAGGCGCCGCGACGCGATGCTCGCGGGCCTGCCCGGCTGCCTCCCGGCGGGCTCCACCTGGACCCGCCCCGAAGGCGGCATGTTCCTGTGGGCGCGGCTGCCCCAAGGACCCGGACACGACACGACCGCCCTGCTCAGCAAGGCGGTCGCGCACGAGGTGGCGTACGTCCCGGGCGCCCCGTTCTACGCCACCGACCCCGACCCCACGACCCTGCGCCTGTGCTTCGTGACGCAGACGCCGGAAGAGATCGCGGAGGGGCTGACCCGGCTGGGCCGGGCCCTGAACGGCTAGAGCTTCTCGGGGGTCCGGATGCCCAGCAGGGCCATGCCCTGGTGGAGCGTCCGAGCCGTCAGGTCGCAGAGGAACAGGCGGTTCTCCCGCTGCTCCGCCGTGTCGGCCTTCAGCACCGGGCACTGGTCGTAGAACGTCGTGTACAGCGACGCCAGCTGGTACAGGTACGCCGTCAGCTTGTGCGGCGCGTACTCGGCCGTCGCCTCCGCCAGCAGATCGCCGAAGGCGTCCAGGTGCAGGCCGAGCGCGCGCTCCGCCGGGGCGAGGGCGATCTCCGGGTGCGCGGCCGGGCTCGACCCCTCCGCCTTGCGCAGGATCGACCTGATCCGCGCGTACGCGTACTGGAGATACACGCTCGTGTCGCCGTTCAGCGACACCATCTGGTCCAGGTCGAACTTGTAGTCCCGGTTGGCCGACGTCGACAGATCCGCGTACTTCACGGCGCCGATCCCGACGTACCGGCCGTTCTCGACGATCTCCTCCTCGGTCAGGCCGACCTTCTCCGCCTTCTCGCGCACCACCGCGGTGGCCCGCTCGACCGCCTCGTCGAGGAGGTCCTCGAGGCGGACCGTCTCACCCGCACGCGTCTTGAACGGCTTGCCGTCCGCGCCCAACACCGTGCCGTAACCCATGTTGTGCGCGGTGACGTCGTCACCGAGCCAGCCCATCCGGCGGGCCGCCTCGAAGACCATCTTGAAGTGCAGCGACTGCCGTACGTCCACCACGTACAGGAGCGTCGTCGCGTCCAGGTCCTTGACGCGGTTGCGGATCGCGGAGAGGTCGGAGGCCGCGTAGCCGAAGCCGCCGTCCTTCTTCTGCACGATCAGCGGCACCGGATCGCCGTCCTTGCCACGGATCTCGTCGAAGAAGACGACGAGCGCGCCGTCCGAGCGCACCGCGACACCCGACTCCTCCAGGAGCCGCGCCGTCTCCGGCATCATGTCGTTGTACGCCGACTCGCCGACGATCTCCTCGTCCCGGATCTCCATGTCGAGCTTCTCGAAGACCGAGTAGAAGTAGACCTTCGACTCGTCCACGAACCGCTGCCACAGCTCCAGCGTCTCCTTGTCGCCGGACTGGAGCGCGACGACCCGCTTGCGGGCCCGCTCCTTGAACTCCTCGTCCGCGTCGAAGACGGCCCGGGAGGCCTTGTAGATCCGGTTCAGGTTCGACATGGCCTGCTCGCCGTCGACCTCGTCGGCCGGGGCCAGCTCGCCCGGGTTCTCGATCAGGTACTGGATGAGCATGCCGAACTGGGTGCCCCAGTCGCCGATGTGGTGGCGGCCGATCGTCTTCTCGCCGGTGAAGTCGAGCATGGCGCGCAGCGCGTCGCCGATGACGGCCGAACGCAGGTGGCCGACGTGCATCTCCTTCGCCACGTTCGGCTGCGCGTAGTCGATGACCGTGACGCCCGGGTGCTCCTTGCGCGGCACGCCGAGCCGGTCACCGTCGGCGGCGCGCGCCGCGAGCGTCTCGGTGATGGCCCGGTCGGTGACCGTGACGTTCAGGAAGCCGGGGCCGGAGACCTCGACGCCGGCGAGCAGGTCACCGTGGACGATCTTCTCGACGACCTGCGCGGCCAGCTCCCGCGGGTTCGCCTTGGCCTTCTTGGCGAGGGCCAGGATGCCGTTGGCCTGGTAGTCGGCACGGTCACTCCGTCGCAGCAGTGGGTCTCCGACGGTCTCCGGGAGGGCGGTGGTGAGGGCGTCGGAGAGGTGCCGGTGGACTGCGGCGGTGATGGACGTGACCGGGGCCATGGGTATGGGCTGCCGTTCTGGTCGGGGCTGGTTCGTTGGTTCCGGTCAGTATCCCACGGGGCCGCAAAGGGGTTTTCGCCCTTCGTGCCCGGCCGCGGCTCCGGTGGGGGCTGGGCGCGCAGTTCCCCGCGCCCCCAGAGCATGCGGCTCCGCCGCAGCCCCAGGGGCCGCTGAGAGGGCGCACGCAGTGCGCATCTCAGGGGCGCGGGGAACTGCGCGAGGGGCTCACCGGGGCGCGGCCGGGCAGGGAGGTGATGCCCGCCCCGCGGAACGCGTTTCCGTTCCGCCCCGGCCGCCTGGGACAATAGGCGGACGCACAGCCCACCCGAACCGAAAGGCCGACCGATCGTGGCAGCCCAGAGCAACGGCGCGGGAACCCAGGAAAGTACCGACTGGGTCTCCCGCTACGCGGACGACGTCATCGCCGAGTCGGAGCGCCGCGCCCCGGGCAAACCGGTCGTCGTCGCCTCCGGCCTCTCCCCGTCCGGCCCGATCCACCTGGGCAACCTGCGCGAGGTCATGACCCCGCACCTGGTCGCCGACGAGATCCGCCGCCGCGGGTACCAGGTGCGGCACCTGATCTCCTGGGACGACTACGACCGCTACCGCAAGGTCCCGAACGGCGTGCCCGGCATCGACGCCTCCTGGGCCGAGCACATCGGCAAGCCGCTCACCTCGGTGCCGGCCCCGGCCGGATCGGCGTACCCGAACTGGGCGGAGCACTTCAAGGCCGCCATGGTCGAGGCGCTCGCCGCGCTCGGCGTCGAGTTCGACGGCATCAGCCAGACCGCGCAGTACACCTCGGGCGTCTACCGCGAGCAGATCCTGCACGCGATGAAGCACCGGGGCGACATCGACGCGATCCTCGACCAGTACCGCACCAAGAAGGCCCCGGCCAAGAAGCAGCAGAAGCCGCAGGACGAGGCCGAGGTGGAGGCCGCCGAGGGCTCCGGCGCCGCGGCCGAGGACGACGGCAGCGGCGGCGCGGGCGGCTACTACCCGTACAAGCCGTTCTGCGGCCAGTGCGGCAAGGACCTCACCACCGTCACCGGCTACGACGACGGGACGACCGAGCTGAGCTACACCTGCACCCTGGACGGTTTCACCGAGACCGTCCGGCTCAGCGAGTTCGACCGCGGCAAGCTGGTCTGGAAGGTCGACTGGCCGATGCGCTGGGCCTACGAGGGCGTGATCTTCGAGCCGTCCGGCGTCGACCACTCCTCGCCCGGCTCGTCGTTCCAGGTCGGCGGCGAGATCGTCACCCTCTTCGGCGGCGAGCGGCCGATCGGCCCGATGTACGCCTTCGTCGGCATCAGCGGGATGGCGAAGATGTCGTCCAGCAAGGGCGGCGTGCCGACCCCGGGCGACGCGCTGGAGATCATGGAGCCGCAGATCCTGCGCTGGCTCTACGCCCGCCGCCGCCCCAACCAGTCGTTCAAGATCGCCTTCGACCAGGAGATCCAGCGGCTCTACGACGAGTGGGACAAGCTCGCCGGGAAGGTGGCGGACGGCAGCGTCCTGCCCGCCGACGCGGCCGCGTACAGCCGCGCCGTCGGCACCGCCGCCGGTGAACTGCCGCGCACCGACCGCCCGCTGCCCTACCGCACGCTGGCGTCCGTCGCCGACGTGACGGCCGGGGACGAGCGCCAGACGCTGCGCATCCTCGCCGAGCTCGACCCGCAGGACCCGGTCACGGACCTGTCCGCCGTCCGCCCCCGGCTCGACAAGGCCGAGACCTGGATCTCCAAGTACGTGCCCGCCGAGTCGCGCACCATCGTCCGCGCCGAGCCGGACACGGAGGCGCTCGCCGCACTCGACGAGGAGAGCCGCAAGTCCATCGCCCTGCTCCTGGACGGCCTGGACTCCCACTGGTCCCTCGACGGCCTGACCCACCTCGTCTACGGCGTCCCGAAGGTGCAGGCCGGCTTCCCCGCCGACGCCACCGCCAAGGAACTCCCGGCCGAGATCAAGGTGGCCCAGCGCACCTTCTTCGCGCTCCTCTACCACCTGCTCGTGGGCCGCGACACCGGCCCGCGCCTGCCCACGCTGCTGCTCGCCGTCGGCGCGGAGCGCGTCCGCAAGCTGCTCGCCGCGTAGACGAGCCGACACGGAAGGGGCGGCGCCGGATCTCTCCGGTGCCGCCCCTTCCGTACGGCCGTGCCCATGCCCATGCCCGTGCCCGTGCCGGGGCTCAGGCGATGTGGTCCTCCATCAACTCCGCGTTGTAGCGCGCCTCGAACAGGTCCGCGTACCGGTTCACGTCCCGCGGCTGGAGCCGGATGCCGAACGAGTCCTCCACGTCCGCCGCGAACCGTCCCGGCGAGGGCACCCCCTCGCCCTGTATCGCCTGCCGGTAGACCCGGTACAGCTCCTCCTCGGAGGGCGCCGCGGCCACCGCCTCCTCCTGGACCCCGTCGCCCAGCGGACGCGTGCCACCGGCCCCGTTCGGCACCGGGAACTGCGGGTCCACGAACTCCGGTTCCGCGGCCGCCTGCCGCGGCCGGGGTACCGGTACCGGGATCTGCTGCGGCTGCTCCTCGTACCAGTCCTGGTGCTCCTGCTCGGGCACGTACGTCGGGTCGTACCCGCCCTGGTACGGCTGTGCCTGCGGCGGCGGCGACGCGAACCACTGGCTCGGCGCCTCCGCGACGGCCTCCGCCGCCGGGGCGTCCACCGCCGCGGGCGCCTGGACCGGCGCCTGTTCCAGCTCGGCCGCCGCCGCCGGCTTCGGCTGCGGCGGCAACAGCTGCGGCTCGATCCCGGCCGCGGCGAGCCCGGCCGGCGCCGTCTCGGCCAGCGGCACCCCGTACCGGGCCAGCCGCAGCGGCATCAGCGACTCCACCGGCGCCTTGCGCCGCCACGCCCGGCCGAACCGGGAACGCAGCCGCGCCTGGTAGACGAGCCGCTCCTGCTCCAGCTTGATCGTGGCGTCGTAGGACCGCAGCTCCCACAGCTTCATCCGCCGCCACAGCAGGAACGTGGGGAGCGGGGAGAGCAGCCAGCGCGTGAGGCGCACGCCCTCCATGTGCTTGTCGGCGGTGATGTCCGCGATCCGGCCGGTCGCGTGCCGGGCCGCCTCGACCGAGACCACGAACAGGACCGGGATGACGGCGTGCATGCCGGTGCCGAGCGGGTCGGGCCAGGCCGCCGCGCCGTTGAACGCGATCGTCGCCGCGGTGAGCAGCCACGCCGTCTGCCGCAGCAGCGGGAACGGGATCCGGATCCACGTCAGCAGCAGGTCGAGGGCGAGCAGCACGCAGATGCCCGCGTCGATGCCGATCGGGAAGACGTAGGCGAAGTTCCCGAAGCCCTTCTCCAGGGCGAGTTCGCGCACGGCCGCGTACGAACCGGCGAAGCCGATCCCCGCGATGACGACCGCACCGGCCACCACCAGACCGATGAGCATCCGGTGCGTCCGTGTCAGCTTCAGTGGCGCGGCCACTCCAGTTCCCCTCCCAGTTCGGCTGTTGCGCCCCACAGACTGGCACACGTGTGCGGAAGGCCGCGTGCCGGTACGGCGGGAGCCCGGCGCCAAAAGGGGCCGGGCTCCTCAAATCGCGTGAAACGACGGTTACTTGTCCGCGGCTTCCGTCTTCTTGCCGTCCGTCTTGTCGTCCGTCTTCTTGTCCGACTTCTCGCCGGCCTTCTTCGACGCGGAGGGGGACGGCTTCGCCGACGAGGACGCCGGCGAGGACGCGGAGGCCGACGGCTTGCTCTTCGCCGAGGCCACGACCGAGGCCACGGTCTCCTTCGCCGCCTTCTCGGTGTCCTTCGACAGGTCGTCCGCGTCCGGCGTCTTCTCGCCCGCGAGACCCGAGCCGTTGTAGTTGACCGTCACCACGACGTTGTCCACGCGCGAGACGACCGTCTGCTGCCTGGACGTGACGTCCTTCTTCTTCTCCTTGTACGTGCTGTCGAAGCGCACCAGCGTCGCCTCGTCACCCGCACCCGGCACCGGCTGCGTCTTGACGCTCTTCGCGCCCTGCGTCGCCTGCGCGTCCTTGACCTGCTTCGCGTAGTACGCCGAGGCGAGCTGGTCACCGCTGCCCCGGTTCACATCCGACTCGAACCGGACCAACGAGACATTCAGCCAGCGGAACTGGGAGCCCTTGACCCCGTTGTTGTCCAGGCTCGACCAGGAGCAGTTGTCCCGCGTCGCCTCGTCGTCCGCCGCGCCCGCCTTGCTGTCGCCCTTCGGCACCAGATCGTCCAGCGTCTTCTTCGACAGCGCCGAGCAGGCCTTCGGCAGCGTCTTGTACGTCGCCGGAGCCACCTTCTTCGCCGCGTCCCCGGTGGCCGGGGCGGACGACGCCGGATTCGACCCCTTCCCCGCCGCGTCACCGGAGCCGGAACCGGACCCGGAGTCGGAGGAACAGCCGGCTACGACGAGAACCACCGGCACGGCGGCTGCGCAGGCGAGGACGCGGGTGAGTCGCTTGGTGGGACGGTGCATGGTTCCTTCACTAGGACGCTGGCGGGAGCACGGGCCCGGAAGCGCGACGGCTTCTTCACAGAGCCACCACGAACCCGGGTCCGATGGGCCACCGTACGCCGTAGCCGCACCGGGCGCCTCGGGTTCCTCCGGGCGCGAAAGCCCCCGGCCGCCCGCTACTCGCCGAACTTCCCGACCAGCTTCTGCGCCAGTTCCTCCGCTGTGTCCTGGGATTCCTTGCTGTCCGGCGCCTCGCCCGGGGTCGCCGACTGGGCCGTGTACGTGAGGGTCACCAACGCGTTCGACGTGCGGAACACCACAGTCACCGTGCGGCTGCGGGCCGCCTCGGGCCCCGACAGCTCGTCGTCGATGAACGCCTCGTCGCCGAGCCCGTCCAGCAGCCGCGGCTGCAACTCGGCGGGCGACACAGACGTGGAAGGCGAGGCGGGCGGCGAGGACTTCCCGTCCTTGTCCGCGCCGTCCTTGCTGCCCGCGCCGTCCTTACCGTCCTTGCCGTCCGCGTCCTTCTGGCCGCCGGACTCCTCGTCGCCGGGCTCGGAGGCGTCCGCGGTCTCCGGCACCGAGCCGGTCGGCGCCGCCGCCGGCAGGTCCGCCTTCTCCTGCTTCGCCGCGAACACCGCCCGCGCCCGGTCGTCGTCGCTGACCGCGGCGTCGTACGACACCACCCGCTCGAAGTCGAGCGTCAGCCGGTGCGTGCCGCCGGCCGCCGAACCGTCCTTCCAGCCGCACCCGGCCCGCCGGTCCGTGTCGTACGTGGCCGTCGCCGTGCCCGCGTACGCCTTCTCGCGCTGCCGCTCGTCCGCCAGCTCCTGGATGCCGGGGAGCATCGCGTCCAGCGTCGCCCGGTCGGGCTGGGCGCACGGCTCGGGCAGCGTCCGGTACTTGCCGGGCTTGGCCGCCGGTACGGAGGCGCTCACCCCGCCCGGCTTCTCGTCGCCGTCGCCGGAATCCGACCCGGAACCTCCGGTGCACCCGGCGAGGAGCACCGCCATGAGCACGGCGACACCCGGCACGTACGCGTACGACTTCCGCTGCACCGTATGGGCTCCTCTCGGCGGGTCACGCCTGGTTAATCGGTTGCCGCCGCGGGGCGGCCAGTGCTGACAATGTCTATCGCACGCACTGCCGTGGACGCCGGTCCGTCTTCCCTTTCGTCGACCTTGGCCCCGGTATTTGCGTTATCCGACTCCAGCACCACTCGTGACCGTTTCACCAACCAAGCCTGCTTTCGGGGGATTTCATGTCGTACGTAGAGGTACCGGGCGCCAAGGTTCCCATCCGGATGTGGGCGGACCCCGCGTCCGTCGAGGACGGGGCGATGCAGCAGCTGCGCAATGTGGCGACGCTGCCCTGGATCAAGGGCCTCGCCGTCATGCCCGACGTCCACTACGGCAAGGGCGCGACGGTCGGCTCGGTCATCGCGATGCGCGGCGCGGTCTGCCCGGCGGCGGTCGGGGTCGACATCGGCTGCGGGATGAGCGCGGTGAAGACCTCGCTGACCGCGAACGACCTGCCCGGCGACCTCTCCCGGCTCCGCTCGAAGATCGAGCAGGCGATCCCGGTGGGCCGCGGCATGCACGACGACCCGGTCGACCCGGGCCGGCTGCACGGGTTCGCGACGAGCGGCTGGGAGGAGTTCTGGGGGCGGTTCGGGGGCGTGGCGGACGCGGTGCGCTTCCGTGAGGAGCGGGCGGCGAAGCAGATGGGCTCGCTCGGATCCGGGAACCACATGATCGAGGTCTGTCTCGACCAGTCGGGCACGGTCTGGCTCATGCTGCACTCGGGCTCCCGCAACATCGGCAAGGAGCTGGCGGAGCACCACATCGGGGTCGCCCGGAAGCTCCCGCACAACCAGGGGCTGATCGACCGGGACCTGGCCGTCTTCGTCTCGGACACCCCGCAGATGGCCGCCTACCGGAACGATCTGTACTGGGCGCAGGAGTACGCGAAGTACAACCGCGCCATCATGATGGCGCTGTTCAAGGACGTGGTCCGCAGGGAGTTCAAGAAGGCCCATCCGGTCTTCGAGCAGGAGATCTCGTGCCACCACAACTACGTCGCCGAGGAGCGGTACGACGGCATGGACCTGCTCGTGACCCGTAAGGGCGCGATCCGGGCCGGGTCCGGCGACTTCGGCATCATCCCCGGCTCGATGGGGACCAGCTCCTACATCGTGAAGGGGCTGGGGAACGCCAAGGCGTTCAACTCGGCCTCACACGGCGCCGGGCGTCGGATGAGCCGCAACGCCGCAAAGCGGCATTACACGGTGCGTGACCTGGAGGACCAGACGAGAGGTGTGGAGTGCCGTAAGGACTCCGGCGTCCTGGACGAGATCCCCGGGGCCTACAAGAACATCGACCAGGTCATGGACCAGCAGCGCGATCTTGTGGAAGTCGTCGCGAAGATCAAGCAGGTCGTCTGCGTGAAGGGCTGAACTCACGCGAAGAGCCCGGGCCGCCTCCGGCCCAGGCCCTCTTGGCTCACTCCGGCATCGCGACCCTGCCGCTGCGCAGCCGCCACAGGCGTACCTGGCAACTGCTGGGGGTCCGGCCCAGCTCCTCAGCGGCAGAGGCAGGGTCGTCGTGCTCCAGGAGCAACCGGTCCTCCCACGCCTTCCAGCGCCGGGACGTGTAGGCCGCCCTCATCTCCGGGGGGCGGCCTACACGTCCCGTCGGGGGCCGTTCGGTTGCCTGATGTCGGAGTCGACGCTAGGCATTCCGTTCGTTCGCCGTGCACGTGATCGATCCGCGTCACTCGTGTGAGTGGATCAGGGGCGGTCAGAAGCGGTGGGGCGGCCAGGGTGGTGGGGGTGAGCGCGCGGCGCGTCGGGACCTCGGTACGCGGGAGTGGCAGGGGTGCGCGCCCGATCTATCCCACGCCCGGGGCGTACGGCCCCGGGCTCGGCCCCGCGTGACACCCTGGGGCGCATGCTCGTCGCCCGTTCCGTCGCCCTCTTCGTGGTGGCCGCCCTGTTCGAGATCGGCGGCGCCTGGCTGGTGTGGCAGGGGGTGCGGGAGCAGAGGGGCTGGGTGTGGATCGGCGCCGGTGTGATCGCGCTCGGCCTGTACGGCTTCGTGGCGACGCTCCAGCCGGACGCCGAGTTCGGGCGCATCCTGGCCGCGTACGGCGGCGTGTTCGTGGCGGGTTCGCTCGCCTGGGGCATGGTCGCGGACGGCTACCGGCCGACCCGCTGGGACGTGACGGGCGCGCTCGTCTGCCTGGCCGGGATGGCTCTGATCATGTACGCGCCCCGGGGCGACTGAGACCCGGGCCGTAGGCTGGGCGGCGTCGTTCACCCACCGGTGATCTTGTCGTCCCCGCCGTTCGAGGAGTAGCTCATGGCCCCCGCCGCGTCTTCCCGTATCGCCGTCGTCACCGGCGCGAGCAGCGGTATCGGCGCCGCGACCGCGCGGCAGCTGGCCGCCGCCGGGTACCGGGTGGTGCTCACGGCGCGCCGCAAGGACCGGATCGAGGCGCTGGCCGAGGAGATCGCGGCGGCGGGGCACCAGGCGACGGCGTACGCCCTGGACATCACCGACCGGGCCGCCGTCGACGAGTTCGCGACGGCGTTCAAGGCGGTCGGGGTGCTGGTGAACAACGCGGGCGGCGCGCTCGGCGCGGACCCGGTGGCCTCCGGCGACCCGGAGCAGTGGCGCCAGATGTACGAGACGAACGTGATCGGGACGCTGAACGTGACGCAGGCGCTGCTGCCCGCGCTGACCGCGTCCGGCGACGGCACGGTCGTCGTCCTCTCCTCGACCGCCGGGTTCGCGACGTACGAGGGCGGCGGCGGGTACGTGGCGGCCAAGCACGCCGAGCACGTGCTCGCGGAGACGCTGCGCCTGGAGATCGTGGGCACGCCGGTCCGGGTGATCGAGGTGGCGCCCGGCATGGTGAAGACGGACGAGTTCGCGCTGACCCGGTTCGGCGGGGACAGGGAGAAGGCGGCGAAGGTGTACGCGGGGGTGGCGCAGCCGCTGTCGGCGGACGACGTCGCGGACACCATCACGTGGGCGGTCACCCGCCCCAGCCACGTCAACATCGACCTGCTGGTGGTCCGGCCGCGCGCCCAGGCCAGCAACACCAAGATCCACCGTGAGGGATGACGCCGGACCCGCCGGACGGGCTCCGGTACGCGTACGCGTACGGCGAACGGCGCACACGCAGCAGGATGGCGGGGTTCAGGGGGAGGGGTAGGCGGTCGGCGGGACGCCGACCGTCGCGGTGAAGTCGCGGACGAGGTGGGCCTGGTCCGCGTAGCCGAGGTCGGCGGCGAGGGCGGCCCAGTCGACGCCGGTGCGGGTGCCGGCCGCTTCGACCGCGTCGTGGATGCGGTAGCGCAGGATGCACCATTTCGGGCTGACGCCGACGTAGCCGGCGAACAGCCGTTGCAGCGCGCGCACCGACAGCCCCTCGGCCCGCGCGAGGTCCGCGACGCGGCGCACGCCGCGCTCGGCCCGGATGCGGGCGACGAGGCCGCGGGCGAGTTCGGCGGCGGGGTCCGGCGCGGCCGGGGCGAGGGAGAGCAGGTAGGCGTCGAGGGCGGCAATCCGGTCGCGGTCGTCGGCGGGGCCCACGAGGGCGGCGATCTCGGTGCGGGGGAAGACGTCCTCGTAGGGCAGGGCGCGGCCGGTCCACGCGGTGGCCGGCTCGCCCGGGGCGAACGGGCGGAACGCGCCGGGCCAGAACTTCGCCCCGCAGACCCGGCCGCGCCCGCCGATCTTGCGCGTGTAGAGGCCGGGCGCTGCGACCCCGGTGACCTCCCCGTAGGGCGCGCCCTCGTCCTCGTCCCACTGGAAGGTGAGGTTCACCGAGGGGTGCGGGACGACGGTCGAGGCGTAGGGCGCGGGCAGGTCCCAGTCGATGAACCAGTACGTCTCGACGTACGGGCGCAGCGGCCCGGCGGGCGCGTGGCGGCGGAAGCGGACGCGGCTGAGCAGGGACGCCGGGTCGACGATCCCCCGGGTGTCGCGGCGGAGTGCGGAGTGGTCGCCTTCCATGCCCGGATCGTACGGCGGCCTGCTGACGGCGTCGCGTTTGTTCAAGCGGCGCGGGCGGCGGGCTCGTAGCGTCGGAGGCATGGACACGAACGAGCAGCAGAAGACGGACGGGACCGGGGAGCTGATGGCCGCGGCGGCGGCGCGGGCCGTGCCGGTCGTGGCCGGTATCGGCGACGGGACGCTCGCCGCACCCACCCCGTGCGCGGAGTACGACGTGAAAGCCCTGGTCAACCACCTCTTCCAGGTGGTCGAGGAGTTCCGGAAACTGGCGGGTAAGCAGAACGCGGACTTCAGTGGGACGGCGGACCGGGTGGGGGAGGGCCCCGACTGGCGGGAGCGGTTCGCGGCCGCCGTGCGGGAGCTGGTGGCCGCGTGGTCGGCGCCGGGCGCGGACGAGGGGACGACCGGGGCGATGGACATGCCGGCCCCGCTGGTCGGCGCGATGGCGCTGCTGGACCTGACGGTGCACGCCTGGGACCTGGCGCGGGCCACCGGCCAGCCGTACGAGGCGCCGCCCGAGGTGGTGGCGCCGCTCGCGGGCGCGGTGGCGCAGCTGTCGCCGACGGCGAGGTCGATGGGGGTGTTCGGGGAGCCGGTGGCGGCCGCGGCGGACGCCTCGCCCTTCGAGCGGCTGCTCGCGGCGACGGGCCGGGACCCCCGGGGAGGCGGCCGGGAATAGCCGGCCCGCACCCGCCGTTCCCGGGGTATAGTTGAACCGTCAACAACCCCGGGAGGGTGAGCAGCATGCAGTTCGGGATCTTCACCGTCGGTGACGTCACGACCGACCCGACGACCGGACGCGCGCCGAGCGAGCACGAGCGCATCAAGGCGATGCTCGCCATCGCGCAGAAGGCCGAGGAGGTCGGGCTCGACGTCTTCGCGACCGGTGAGCACCACAACCCGCCGTTCGTGCCGTCGTCGCCGACGACCCTGCTCGGCTACCTCGCCGCGCGCACCGAGAAGCTGATCCTCTCCACCTCCACCACGCTGATCACCACGAACGACCCGGTGAAGATCGCCGAGGACTTCGCGATGCTCCAGCACGTCGCGGACGGCCGCGTCGACCTGATGATGGGCCGCGGCAACACCGGACCGGTCTACCCCTGGTTCGGCAAGGACATCCGCGACGGCATCGACCTCGCCGTCGAGAACTACGCGCTGCTGCGCCGCCTGTGGGACGAGCCCGTCGTCACCTGGAAGGGCAAGTTCCGCACGCCGTTGCAGTCCTTCACCTCGACCCCGCGCCCGCTGGACGGCGTCGCGCCCTTCGTCTGGCACGGCTCGATCCGCTCGCCGGAGATCGCCGAGCAGGCCGCGTACTACGGCGACGGCTTCTTCCACAACCACATCTTCTGGCCCGCGAGCCACACCAAGCAGATGGTGAACCTGTACCGCCAGCGCTACGCCCACTACGGGCACGGCACCCCCGAACAGGCGATCGTCGGCCTCGGCGGCCAAGTGTTCATGCGGAAGAACTCCCAGGACGCGGTCCGCGAGTTCCGCCCGTACTTCGACAACGCGCCGGTCTACGGGCACGGCCCCTCCCTGGAGGAGTTCACGTCCCAGACGCCGCTGACCGTCGGCTCCCCGCAGGAGGTCATCGAGCGGACCCTGTCCTTCCGGGAGTACGTCGGCGACTACCAGCGCCAGCTCTTCCTGATGGACCACGCGGGCCTGCCCCTGAAGACCGTCCTGGAACAGCTCGACCTGCTCGGCGAAGAGGTCGTGCCGGTGCTGCGCAAGGAGTTCGCGAACAAGCGCGCGGCGAACGTACCGGACGCGCCCACCCACGCCGCCCGCGTCGCCGCGAAGAACGACGCACAGGAAGGAAGTGCGCGATGAGGCTCGTCGTCGTCTCGGCGGGGCTGAGCTCCCCGTCCTCCACCCGGCTGCTCGCCGACCGGCTGGCCACCGCGACCCTGGGTCACGCCGACGCGCAGGTCGAGACCCTCGAACTGCGGGACCTGGCCACCGAGATCGCCCAGCACTTCGTCACCGGGTTCCCGCCCGCCCGCCTGGCCGCCGCGCTCGACGCGGTGGCCGCCGCGGACGGCCTGATCGCCGTGACCCCGGTCTTCGCCGCCTCCTACAGCGGCCTGTTCAAGTCGTTCTTCGACGTCCTCGACAAGGACGCGCTGACCGGCAAGCCGGTCCTCGTCGCCGCGACCGGCGGCACGGCCCGGCACTCCCTGGTCACCGAGCACGCGCTGCGCCCGCTCTTCACGTACCTGCGCGCCCTCGTCCTGCCGACCGCCGTCTACGCGGCCTCGGAGGACTGGGGCGAGGAGGGCCTGGAGCAGCGCATCGCCCGCGCGGGCGCCGAACTGGCCCGCTTCATGGCGCCGTCCGCCGCGACCGCCGCGCCGGAGGTCGACACGGCCGCCGCGATCGCGCCCCGCTCGCTGACCGGC
Organism: Streptomyces sp. NPDC006552; assembly: GCF_040611655.1. Classification (NCBI taxonomy): domain Bacteria; kingdom Bacillati; phylum Actinomycetota; class Actinomycetes; order Kitasatosporales; family Streptomycetaceae; genus Streptomyces; species Streptomyces sp. NPDC006552. Next base: position 21,855 of record NZ_JBEXOS010000028.1, on the reverse strand, counting down.
GCGATCACGTCGGTGGACCCGGCGGGCGGCTTCCGGATCGAACCGTTCGCCGAGCGGCTCGCGGCGCTGCGGGCCGACTGACAGGCCCTACGGGCCCAGCGGCCCGCGCCGCAACGGCACCGGCGCCTTCCACGCCGTCCAGCCGCGGGTGCCGGGCAGGTCGTACGGGGTCCAGTCCCGGGCGTAGCGCGGCGGCCGGCGGCCGGGCCCGGTGAGCAGCGCCGTGGGGACCCGCGCGGCCCGGCGCAGCAGCGCGGCCCGGGTCGTGGAGCGGTTGTTGCCCCGGGTCTGCGCGGAGGCGCACCCCGCCGCGTACCCCACGGGCAGCGCGCGCGGGCCCGTCACCAGGCACGGCGGCGTCAGACCCATGGCACGCAGCCCCCGGGCGGCCGCGACGTAACGCGCGTCGGTGCGCGCCGTCTGCGTGACCTGGGCGTCGAGCACGACCAGCTGCCCGGCGAGGTGGCACACGAGGACGGCCACGGCGGCGTACGCGAGCAGCCGCCGGCCTCGCAGCCGGCGCAGCAGCACCGCCAGCGGCAGGGACAGCAGCGCGTACGACGGCAGCAGGAAGCGCGGCGCCGCGTACCCGATGAGCAGCAGATACGGGACGCAGAGCGCGGCGGCGCAGGCCACCGGCAGCAGGACCGGGGCGGCCCGGCGCTCCCGCCCCGCGACGTACACGGCGGCCGCCACCAGCAGCGGCAGGGCGAGCCACCACAGCGCCAGCCCGGGCAGGGCGGGGTGGCCCGCCGTACAGGGGCGGCACAGCAGCGGGCCGTTCACCGCGCGCCAGGCCGTGCCGACGTTCAGGTGCAGGCCCATGTCGCCCTCGGTGGCGCTCGACACGCGCAGCCGCTCCAGCACCCCGCCCCAGCGGACATACGCCTCCACGACCCACTGGGCGAGCCCCGCGCCGAGCCCCGCCGCGAGGAACGGCAGGGTCTCCCGCCGCCCGCGCCGCAGCAGGGCGGCGCCGGCCAGCGCCAGCACCAGCCACACGGCGTCCGGCGCCCGGAACAGCGCCACCGCGGCGACACAGCCCGCGAGCCACCAGCGGCGGCCCCGGCCGCCCTCCCGCAGGAACCAGCCGACGGCGCCGACCGCTCCGAACGCCACCCACAGGTTCGGCATGGCCATCGCGCCGGACAGCACCGCGATCCACAGCCCGGCGAAGAGAAGCGCCGCGAGAGCGGTCGTCCGCGCCCCGACCAGCGGCCGCCACACCCGGAACGCGGCGTACAGCGCGGCCGACGACAGTACGGCGAGCGCGGCGCGCAGCACGACCGCGGAGCCGCTCACCGCGGTGAGCGGTGCGGTCAGCAGACTCGTGCCGCGCGAGCGCGGGGCGCTGAAGAAGACGGTCGGGGTGCGGGGGTCGTACTGCGACACGTACACCGACTCGTCCCAGCCGAGTCCGTGCCCGAGCCGGGTCACGACCAGGGCGAGCTGAGCGAGGCAGTACAGGGCCGCGACACCCGCGAGCCAGGTGTCGCCACTCACGGCGCGCGGGGCGCGAGCGACCGTCACCTGCGGTCCCGTGCCGGAGCGCCACCACAGCAACCCGGCGGGAGCGGGGGAGGCCGGGGGCGCGGTCCGCTGCGCGGAGTGCGTCGGCATCGCGCGGCTCCTAGGAGCGGCCGGGCTGCGCCGCACCGGGCGCCTGACGGCCTCGGCGGTCATGCGGTGTCCCCCCTGACCCGCCCGGCAGCGCAGCGCGCAGCGAACGAGTTCTCCTGCGCGCCCAGTTGGCGGCCCGGGCGCGGAACCGTTGCCATGCTCGACGGTGCCGGGAGGCCCGGAGTTCCAGGAACAGGGAGTCATAACGCGCCACGATGGGCTCCGCGTCGAAGCGGTGTGCGGAGGCGAGCGCGGCCGCGGCCATCGCCCGGCGGGCCGGGGCGTCCTCGATCAGCTCGGTCATCGCCGCGGCGAGCGCCCGGGCGTCGCCGACCGGCACCAGCCGCCCGTCGACGCCGTCCGTGATGATCTCGGCGGGGCCCAGCGGCGCGTCCGTGCTGATCACGGGCGCCCCGCAGCGCGCCGCCTCGACCAGCGTCATCCCGAACGCCTCCGCGTCCGAGGCGCTCACCACGAGCGCGGCCGCGGCGAACTCCGGCTCGATCGGCGACACCGTGCCCATCAGGCGGGCCCGGCCGGTGAGCCCCAGGTCGTCGATGAGCGCCCGCAGCTGCGCCTCCTGCGCGCCGCCGCCGTAGATCCGCAGCTCCCACTCCGGCTGTCCGGCGGCGACCTGCGCGAACGCCTCCAGGAGCAGGTCGTAGCGCTTGCCGGGGGCGAGCCGGCCCGCCGCCGCGATGATCTTCGACTCTCCGGTGGAGGGCGCGACGGAGGCCTGCGGCACGATGTTCGGCACGGCCAGCACCCGCACACCGGGCAGCCGCATCCGCGACCGGTAGACCCTCGCGTCGGCCTCCGTCACCGTCACCAGCGCGTCGAGCCGCCGGTAGTGCCGGGCGAGGCAGGTGCGCAGCTTCTTGGTGTGCGCGTCGTGGCGCAGGTGCTCCTGCCCGATCCGCAGCGCCCGCCGCGGCCCCCACTGGGCGAGGTAGACGTTGATGCCGGGCCGGGTGCCGACGACGACGTCCGCGGCGCAGTGCTCCGTGAGGTACGCGCGGACCCGCCGGTCGTGCAGGAGCGTGTACTGCCGGTAGCGCTTCTCGGCGGCCGGGAAGTCCCGCGAGGGCTCGGCGAACGCGGGGTCCCGGGTGTCCGCGGCCCCCTCCCGCGTGTCGACCAGCGGTACGAGCCTGATCCTCGGGTCGACGGCGAACCGGGGCTCCGTGCGGTGGCGGGACATCGACACGATCTCCACCTCGTGCCCGCCGTGCTCGACGAGCGCCGCGGCGAGATTGAGGGTGGTGCGCACCGTGCCGCCGACGGCGTACACGTTGTGCAACAAGAACACGATCTTCATACGTAGCGCCTTCCCCGGCGGACGCCCCGTACGGGCCCGCACCCCCCTTGATGTACCGCCGCCGGGGCCCGGGGGCGGGTACGCCGCTCTCGCGCACGGGGTGACAGCACGCGACCAGCCCATTGGCTGCCGCCCGAACGGGGGCCTGGACGCGGCCGGGGACGCGGCCGGTCGTGCAGTTCCCCGCGTCCCTGGGCAGTCCTTCGCGTGCGGCTCTCGTCGTGGTTGCTCGCGCAGTTCCCCGCGCCCCTGAGATGCGCACTGTGTGCGCCATCTCAGCCTCCTGCGAGGCGGGGCCGCCGCGGCTGTGACCGCGTAGAAGAGAGCAGGCGCTCAGGGCCAGACCAGGCAGTACGCCTGATGGCCCGCGTCGTGCAGCCGGTGGCTGAAGTCCTGCCACTCGTGGAGCAGCTGGTAGACGTTGAACGCGTCGCGCGGGCCGCCGCGGTCGGGGACCGTGGACCAGATGAAGGCGGCCGCGCCGACGGCCTCCTCGCCCACGCCGCGCAGCGGGTCGACGACCGTCATCGGGAGCTTGACCACCGCGTAGTCGGGGTGCAGGACGACCAGTTCCAGCGGCGGGACCTTGTGCAGGGGTATGCCCTCGATGCCGGTGAGGACCATCGCGGCCATCGTCTCCGGCTTGATCTTCGTGAACATGCCGCCCATGCCCAGCTCGTCCCCGCCGAGCTCCTCGGGGCGCATGGAGATCGGGACGCGGGCGGCCGTCGCGCCGTCGGGCGCGCCGAAGTACTTGTACGTCACCCCCACCCGGCCACCATTCCCGCTGTCCCCGCCGCCTGTCGCTCTCTGGACCCGTGCCGCCGCCTCGTCGTGGCCCTCGCGCCGGTGCTTTCCCCGCCGGGCACGCCGGGGGCCCAGGTCGTCGGTCCCCTCGCCCAGTCCGCCGCCACCGCGATGCATATCTCCACCCGACTGCTGTTCTCAGGGCGCCAGGCCCTTTTCTAGGCCGCGCGACCGCCGACGCGCAACCCGATCATCGTGTCAGTGACCTCCCCCACGGTCACCCGCCGAAACGTCCGGACGGAACAACCGCGCGACCGACCGGCCCCCCCCCCGCCGCGGTACAGCGCACCGACAGCCCGAGTCTAGGGCGCCCGGGGTCCGCGCGAGGGGGCCCGGGGAAGCGGGCCGTACGCTGAGGGGCATGGCAGAGGCGAACAACACCCCCTATCCCTATGAGGCACCCGTTTCGCAGGGGCTCTTCGACCGCGCGGCACGCGTCACGCCCGGTGGCGTGAACTCCCCGGTGCGGGCGTTCGGAGCCGTGGGCGGTACGCCCCGTTTCATGGTGTCCGGTACCGGTCCGTATCTGACGGACGCCGACGGTCGCAGCTACGTCGACCTCGTCTGCTCCTGGGGGCCGATGATCCTCGGCCATTCCCACCCCGAGGTCGTCGCCGCCGCCCAGGAGGCCGTCGCCCGCGGCACCTCCTTCGGCACGCCCGGCGAGGGCGAGGTCGCCCTCGCCGAGGAGATCGTCGCGCGGATCGCCCCGGTCGAGCAGGTGCGCCTGGTCTCCTCCGGCACCGAGGCGACGATGTCCGCGATCCGGCTCGCCCGCGGCTTCACCGGCCGCGCCAAGGTCGTCAAGTTCGCCGGCTGCTACCACGGCCACGTGGACGCGCTGCTCGCCGCGGCCGGCTCCGGCGTCGCCACGTTCGCGCTGCCGGACACCCCCGGGGTCACCGGCGCCCAGGCAGTGGACACGATCGTCCTGCCCTACAACGACCTGGAAGCGGTGCGGGCCGCGTTCGCCGCCCACCCCGGCGAGATCGCCTGCGTCATCACCGAGGCCTCGCCCGGCAACATGGGCGTCGTGCCGCCGCTCGACGGCTTCAACGCCGGGCTCAAGGCGCTCTGCCAGGACAATGGCGCGCTGTACATCTCCGACGAGGTGATGACCGGTTTCCGTACGTCGAAGGCCGGCTGGTTCGGTGTCGACGGGGTCGTGCCCGACCTGATGACCTTCGGCAAGGTGATGGGCGGCGGCTTCCCCGCCGCCGCGTTCGGCGGGCGCGCCGACGTCATGGCGCACCTCGCCCCGGCCGGCCCGGTCTACCAGGCGGGCACCCTCTCCGGGAACCCCGTCGCCACCGCGGCGGGCCTCGCCCAGCTGCGGCTGCTCGACGACGCCGCGTACGCGAAGGTCGACGCGGTCAGCGAGCAGCTGCGCGCGCTGGTCACCGAGGCGTTCACCAAGGAGGGCGTCGCGCACCGGGTGCAGAACGCCTCCAACATGTTCTCCGTCTTCTTCACCGAGACCCCCGACGAACCGGTCCGCGACTACGCGGGCGCCAAGGCGCAGGAGTCCTTCCGCTTCACCGCCTTCTTCCACGCGATGCTGGAGCGGGGCGTCTACCTGCCGCCCTCGGCGTTCGAGTCGTGGTTCGTCTCGACCGCCCACGACGATCAGGCCGTCGAGCGCGTCGCCGCCGCGCTCCCGGCCGCCGCCCGCGCGGCCGCGGAGGCCACGGCATGAGCGACAGCGCGAAGAACGACATCACCGTCGTCCACCTGATGCGCCACGGCGAGGTGGAGAACCCGGAAGGGGTCCTGTACGGGCGGCTGCCCGACTACCACCTCTCCGAGCTGGGCCGGCAGATGGCCGACCGGGTCGCCGAGCACCTCGCCTCCCGGGACATCACGCACGTCGTCGCCTCCCCGCTGGAGCGGGCCCAGGAGACGGCGACGCCGATCGCCAAGGTGCACGGGCTCGACCTGAACAGTGACGGCCGGCTCATCGAGGCGGCCAACGTCTTCCAGGGCAAGACCTTCGGCGTCGGCGACGGCGCCCTGAAGAACCCGCAGAACTGGAAGCACGTCGTCAACCCGTTCAAGCCGTCGTGGGGCGAGCCCTACGTCGAGCAGGCCGTGCGGATGATGAGCGCGCTCGACGCCGCCAGGGACGCGGCGCGCGGGCACGAGGCGGTCTGCGTCTCCCACCAGCTGCCGATCTGGACGGTGCGCAGCTTCGTCGAGAAGCGCCGGCTCTGGCACGACCCGCGCAAGCGGCAGTGCACGCTCGCCTCGCTGACCACCTTCACCTACCAGGGCGACCGCATCGTCTCGGTCGGGTACACCGAGCCCGCGCGCGATCTGGTCCCCGCCCACCTGCTGGCGGGCGCCAAGCCGGCCAAGGGCGCCCAGGGCGGCAAGGCGTTCGGCGCCTGACGTCCTCGGTCCGCGGGCCGCCGGTGAACGGCGGTCCGCGGCCCACCCGCCCCCACCAGCACATCTGTCGCCGGATTGGCGGAACCCCCGCCTGCCTCCCGCCCTCTAACTGGGTGCCCGCCACGAATGGGTGCACAGCGTGAGGAATGGTGACGGAATGCGCGATGTCAGTCGTAGGGGACTTCTCGGTCTGGGGGCTGGGACGGCGGCCGCGGCGGCGCTCGCCGGCTGCGGATCGGGCGGCGCTCCCCGGACCGTCTCGCCAGGCGGTCACGGCGGCTCCGCGAAGCGGCCCGAGAAGCCCGCGGCCCGTCCGATCGGGGACGGCTCGACCTCGTACACCGGCGCGCAGCCGCACCAGCCCCCGGCGCCCGAGCGGCTCGAACCGGGGCAGCGGCCCCCGCAGTTCGTGATCTTCTCCTGGGACGGCGCGGGCGAGGTGGGCAACGGGCTCTTTCCCCGCTTCCTCGACCTCGCCAAGGACCACGGCGCGCACATGACCTTCTTCCTCTCGGGCCTGTACCTGCTGCCCGAGTCGAAGAAGCGGCTCTACCACGCGCCGAACAACCCGGTGGGCGCCTCCGACATCGGCTACCTCACCGACGAGCACGTCAAGGCGACCCTGAAGTACGTACGCCGGGCCTGGCTCGACGGGCACGAGATAGGCACGCACTTCAACGGCCACTTCTGCACCGGTACCGGCACCGTCGCGAACTGGACGCCGCAGCAGTGGCGCAGCGAGATCGACCAGGCCAAGAGCTTCGTGCAGCGGTGGCGGACCAACTCCGGCTGGCACGACCTGCCCTCGCTGCCCTTCGACTACGACAAGGAACTGGTCGGCGGCCGCACGCCCTGCCTGCTCGGCCAGGAGAACCTGCTGCCCACCGCCCGCGACCTGGGCTGGCGCTACGACGCCTCCTCGCCCGGCGGCCGGCAGCGCTGGCCCGACAAGAAGCAGGGGATCTGGGACCTGCCGCTGCAGGCCGTCCCCTTCCCCGGGCACAGCTTCGAGGTGCTCTCGATGGACTACAACATGCTGGCCAACCAGTCCCTGAACTCCACCAAGGCGCCCGCCCACAACTACCCGGGCTGGCGCAAGCAGTGCACCGAGGCGTACATCGCCGGCTTCCAGCGGGCCTACGAGACGAACCGGGCCCCGTTCTTCATCGGCAACCACTTCGAGGAGTGGAACGGCGGCATCTACATGGACGCCGTCGAGGCCGCGCTCAAGCACATCGCCCGCACCGCCGAGCAGCACGGCGACGTCCGCCTCGTCTCCTTCCGCCAGTACGTCGACTGGATGGACGCCCAGGACCCCGCGGTGCTCGACCGGCTCCGCACCCTCGACGTCGGGCAGCGGCCCGCCGAAGGCTGGCGCACCTTCCTCGCGAAACCGCCGAAAAACCCGTCCTGAAATGGGCTTTTCCGTACATGAGGGGGGTGCGGAAATCCCCCTGACCGGACATGCGAAACTTTTCACATGAGTGCCGCCCGCCGCACCCCGCGCACCCCCGTGCCCCCGCGCCCGGAGAAGTGAGCGACGGTGCCCCCCACGCTTGTCACGCTCGCCGCCTACGGCGACCAGAACAGCACCATCCTGAGCGGCGCGCTCCTCCTCGCCATCCCCGTCGCCCTCATCGGCGGCCTGGTCTCCTTCTTCTCGCCGTGCGTCCTGCCCCTGGTGCCCGGCTACCTCTCCTACGTCACCGGCGTCACCGGCACCGACCTGATGGAGCAGCGCCGGGGCCGCATGGTGGCGGGCGCCACCCTCTTCGTCCTCGGCTTCACCGCCGTGTTCGTCTCCGGCGGCGCCCTCTTCGGCTACTTCGGCCAGACGCTGCAGGAGTACCAGAGCGTCCTGAACAAGGTGCTCGGCGCACTCATGATCGTCATGGGCGTGTTCTTCATGGGGCTGATGCCCTGGATGACCCAGCGCGAGTTCCGCATCCACCGCAAGCCCGCCGCCGGACTGATCGGCGCCCCGCTGCTGGGCGCCCTGTTCGGGATCGGCTGGACCCCGTGCATCGGCCCGACCCTCGGCTCCGTGATCATCCTGTCCCAGGATCAGGGCAGCGCCGGGCGGGGGGCCATACTGACGGTCGCGTACTGCCTCGGTCTCGGCGTGCCCTTCGTGCTCGCCGCGATCGCCTTCCGCAAGGCGCTCGGTGCCTTCGGCTGGGTCAAGAGGCACTACGCATGGGTGATGCGCATCGGCGGCATCATGATGATCCTGACCGGAGTCCTGCTGCTCACGGGTGCCTGGGACAGCCTCGTGGAGCAGATGCGGACCTGGTCCACCGGCTTCCAGGTGGGAATCTGACTTATGAGCAAGACGCACACCCCGGACAGCCCGGAGACCACCGAGCAGGACGCCGGAGCCCAGCTGAGCACCGCCCCGGTGGAGGACCAGACCCCGAACCTGCCGGGGCTCGGCGTCATCGGCTGGATCCGCTGGTTCTGGCGCCAGCTCACCTCGATGCGGGTCGCGCTGATCCTGCTGTTCCTGCTCTCGCTCGGCGCCATCCCCGGCTCGCTGATCCCGCAGGCCGGGACCGACCCGCTCAAGGTCGAGGACTTCCAGAAGGCGCACACCACGCTGGGGCCGCTCTACGACAAGCTCGGCCTCTTCCACGTCTACAGCTCGGTGTGGTTCTCCGCGATCTACATCCTGCTGTTCATCTCCCTCATCGGCTGCATCGTGCCGCGCACCTGGCAGTTTGTCGGCCAGCTGCGCGGCCGCCCGCCGGGCGCCCCCAAACGGCTCGACCGGCTGCCCGCCTACGCGACCTGGCGCACGGAGGCCGAGCCCGAGCAGGTGCGCACCGCGGCGCTCGCGCTGATGAAGAAGCGCCGCTACCGCGCGCACCTCGCCGGGAGCGCGGTCGCCGCCGAGAAGGGCTATCTGCGTGAGGTCGGCAACCTCGCCTTCCACCTCGCGCTGATCGTGATGCTGATCGCCTTCGCCTGGGGGCAGCTCTTCAAGTTCGAAGGGGGCAAGCTCGTCGTCGAGGGCGAGGGCTTCTCCAACGTGCTGCCGCAGTACGACGACTTCAAGTCCGGCAACCTCTTCGACAGCGACCGCGACCTGTCGCCGTTCAGCTTCACCCTCGACAAGTTCACCGCGACCTACGCGCGCACCGGACCGGAGAGGGGCACCCCCCGCACCTTCCGGGCCGACGTCAGCTACGACGAGGGCACCGGCGGCAGGACGAAGAAGACCTCCATCGAGTCCAACCACCCGCTGGAGATCGACGGCACCAAGATCTTCCTCAACGGCCACGGCTACGCCGTCAACGTCACCGTCCGCGACGGCAAGGGCAAGGTCGTCTCCCAGCAGGCCGTGCCGATGCTGCCGATCGACTCCAACATCTCGTCGCAGGGCGCGATCAAGGTGATGGACGGCTACCGCAACGCGAAGGGCAAGAAGGAGCAGCTCGGCTTCAGCGCCTGGTTCGTGCCGACCTTCGCGGGCGCCGGCAAGGGCACCATGTTCTCCCAGTTCCCCGCGCTCGACTTCCCCGTCCTCGCGCTCAACGGGATGCACGGCGATCTGGGCGTGGACGCGGGGCTGCCGCAGAACGTCTACCAACTGGACACCTCTCACCTGAAGGCGTTCAAGGACTCCCAGGGCAAGCCGCTCAAGGCGCGCCTGCTCCCGGGCGAGACGATGAAGCTGCCGGACGGGGCGGGCTCCATCACCTTCGACAAGGACATCAAGGAATGGGTCACCTTCCAGATCTCGCACCAGCCCGCTGACGGCTGGGCGCTGGGCGGCGCCGTCTGCGCGATCTTCGGCCTGGCCGGCTCCCTCTTCATCCAGCGCCGCCGCGTCTGGGTGCGCGCCGTCGCAGGGCCCGACGGCGTGACCGTCGTCGAGATGGCGGGCCTCGGCCGCAGCGAGTCCGCCCGGCTCCCCGACGAGCTGGCCGGCCTGATCGGCCACCTGCACCCACTGGCACCCACCGCCCCCGAACCCCCTAAGACCCCCGAACCATCCACTGCCGTACCCGCCGCCGAAGGGGCTGAGAAGTGACTCTCGCCGCCGCAACGAACGAATCCCTGGCGCATACGAGTAACGTCCTCATCTACTCGTCCATGGCCGTGTATCTGCTGGCGTTCTTCGCGAACATGGCCGAGTGGATCTTCGGCAGCCGCAGCAAGGTCGGCCGCACCGCCGCCGCCCTCACCGGGAAGGCCGAGGCCGCCGCCGCCACCGCCGCCGTGCAGGTCCAGGTGAAGCAGCAGAACGGCGGCACCGCCGTCCTGGAGCGGCCCAAGGTCGTCACCCGGGCCGCCCCCGGCGCCCGCGACGTGCCGGACGGGCCGGGCGCCTCCGGCGGGGACGCGCAGGGTGACCTCTACGGGCGTATCGCCGTCTCGCTCACCGCGCTCGCCTTCCTCGTCGAGTTCGCCGGGGTCCTCACCCGGGCTCTGTCGGTGCAGCGCGCGCCGTGGGGCAACATGTACGAGTTCAACCTCACCTTCTCCACCGTCGCCGTCGGCGTGTACCTCGCGCTGCTCGCGCTGAAGAAGAACGTCCGCTGGCTCGGACTTCCGCTGGTCACCACGGTCCTCCTCGACCTCGGTCTCGCTGTCACTGTCTTGTACACCGCCAGCGACCAGTTGGTTCCCGCCCTTCACTCGTACTGGCTGTACATCCACGTCTCGACTGCGATCTTCTGCGGCGCGGTCTTCTACGTCGGCGCGGTCGGCACGATCCTGTATCTCTTCAAGGACTCGTACGAGAACAAGCTGGCGAGCGGTGGCCGGCCGGGCCGGTTCGCGACGTCCGTCATGGAGCGACTGCCCGCCTCGCAGTCCCTCGACAAGCTCTCCTACCGGGTCAACGCGGCGGTCTTCCCGCTCTGGACGTTCACGATCATCGCGGGCTCGATCTGGGCCGGCGACGCGTGGGGCCGCTACTGGGGCTGGGACCCCAAGGAGACCTGGTCGTTCATCACCTGGGTCGCCTACGCCGCGTACCTGCACGCTCGTGCGACCGCCGGCTGGAAGGGCCGCAAGGCCGCCTACCTGGCCCTGGTCGCCTTCGGCTGCTGGATCTTCAACTACTACGGCGTGAACATCTTCGTCACCGGCAAGCACTCCTACGCCGGCGTGTGACGGACCGCCGGACGGACCCGTAGAGGCCGTGACGGCCGGAGGCCGGTTCCCGTGACACGTGGTCACGGGAACCGGCCTCCGGCCGTCACGGGTGTCCGGGCGTCGCGCGCCCCCGGCCTACTCGCCGATGTCCTCGTGCCACAGCTGCGGCTCGGCCGCGATGAAGCTCTCCATCATCTCCACGCACCCGGCGTCGTCGAGCAGCACGATCTCGACGCCGTGCTCGGCCAGCCAGTCGTGCCCGCCGTGGAAGGTGCGCGCCTCACCGATGACGACGCGGGAGATGCCGAACTGCCGTACCAGGCCCGAGCAGTACCAGCAGGGGCTGAGCGTGGTCACCATCGTGGTGCCCCGGTAGGAGCGCTGGCGCCCGGCCGCACGGAACGCGTCGGTCTCCCCGTGCGACGACGGGTCGGCGTCCTGCACGCGCCGGTTGTGCCCGCGGCCCAGCACCGTGCCGTCGGCCGCGTACAGGGCGGCGCCGATCGGGATGCCGCCCTCGGCGAGACCGGCCTGCGCCTCCGCCACGGCGGTGGCGAGCCAGGTGCGGGCGAGATCGAGTTCCATGACGCACGAGCCTTTCTGGACGGCGGAGGGGGAGCGGTCGCGCCGGCGCAGCAGCGCGTACAGGAGGGCGCCGAGCCCGAGCCCGACACGGCGACGCCGACGAGCAGGTCGGCCAACCCGGCCGGGTTGTTGAAGGACCGGCCGGCCAGCGCGTCGTCGGGGAGCGCGCGCCGCGCGCCCCCGCCGGGACCGGGGCGGCTGCGACCGCGGGGTTCAGTCCTGGTCCTGCTCGCCCTCGCGCCGCTTGCGCTCGTCCCGGGGGTCCGGGTCGTCCTCGGAGAGGGAGGCGAGGAACTCCGGGTTGTCGTCCGGGGCGACGAACGTGGCGCGGCGGCCGCGGGGCCACGCGGACGGGGCCGGGCCGGCCGCGGGCGCGCGGCGGTGCTTGCCGGCCACGAGCCAGGCGACCGGCCCGACGAGGACCTCGCCGAAGAGCAGGATGACGAGGACCCACACCACCTTCGGCAGCCCGCGCACCTCCTCCTCGGGCGTGTTCACGCAGTCGATGAAGGCGTAGATCCACAGCGCCAGGACCAAGAGGAACGGCAGATACCTGAGCATGACGGTGCGGGCCCCCCGGGGCGTACGACGAATTCTGGGTGCGCGAAGGCGGGGCCAGGGTAACGCCCGCCCCCGCCCAGAACCCGGCCCGCGGCAAGATCGGTCCGCGGGGATGACAAACTGAAGGACATGGCTTACGACGATCTTCGCTCCCTGCTCCGGGCGCTGGAGCGCGAGGGCGACCTGCTGCGCATCAAGGCCGAGGTCGACCCGCACCTGGAGGTCGGTGAGATCGTCGACCGCGTGCAGAAGTCCGGCGGCCCGGCCCTGCTCTTCGAGAACGTGAAGGGCTCCGCGATGCCCCTCGCGATGAACGTGTACGGAACGGACCGCAGGCTCCTCAAGGCCCTCGGCCTCAAGGCGTACAGCGACATCAGCGACAAGATCGGCGGCCTGCTCAAGCCCGAGCTGCCGCAGGGCTTCGTCGGGATCCGCGAGGCGTTCGGCAAGCTCGGCGCCATGACCCACGTACCGCCGCGCAAGGTGAAGGACGCGCCGGTGCAGGAGGTCGTCCTGCGCGGCGACGATGTGGACCTCGACAAGCTGCCGGCCCTGTTCACCTGGCCCGAGGACGGCGGCTCCTTCTTCAACCTGGGGCTGACCCACACCAAGGACCCCGAGTCCGGCGTCCGCAACCTCGGCCTGTACCGCCTCCAGCGGCACGACAAGCGCACCATCGGCATGCACTGGCAGATCCACAAGGACAGCCGCAACCACTACCAGGTGGCCGCCCGCAAGGGCGAGAAGCTCCCCGTCGCCATCGCGTTCGGCTGCCCGCCCGCCGTCACCTACGCCTCCACGGCGCCGCTGCCGGGCGACATGGACGAGTACATGCTGGCCGGCTTCCTCCAGGGCAAGCGCGTCGAGATGGTCGACTGCAAGACCGTCCCGCTCCAGGTCCCGGCCAACGCCGAGGTCGTCATCGAGGGCTGGCTGGAGCCGGGCGAGATGCTGCCCGAGGGGCCGTTCGGCGACCACACGGGGTTCTACACTCCGCAGGAACCCTTCCCCGCGCTCACCATCGACTGCCTGACGATGCGCAGGCGCCCGCTGCTCCAGTCGATCGTCGTCGGCCGGCCGCCGACCGAGGACGGCCCGCTGGGCCGGGCCACCGAGCGCTTCTTCCTGCCGCTCCTCAAGGTGATCGTCCCGGACATCGTCGACTACCACCTGCCGGAGGCGGGCGGCTTCCACAACTGCGCGATCGTCTCGATCGACAAGAAGTACCCCAAGCACGCCCAGAAGGTGATGCACGCGATCTGGGGCGCGCACATGATGTCGCTGACCAAGCTGATCGTCGTCGTCGACTCCGATTGCGACGTCCACGATCTTCATGAAGTCTCGTGGCGGGCCCTCGGCAACACGGACTACGCACGGGACCTGACGGTCGCCGAAGGGCCGGTCGACCATCTCGACCACGCCTCCTACCAGCAGTTCTGGGGCGGCAAGGCGGGCATCGACGCGACGAGGAAGTGGCCCGAGGAGGGCTACACGCGGGACGGCGGCTGGCCCGAGATGGTCGTCTCCGATCCCCGAACGGCGGCCCTGGTGGACCGCCGCTGGAAGGAGTACGGACTCTCGTGAGCTCAGCATCCGCCGCGATCCCGCAGCAGCCGGGCCGCACCAGGGCGTTCCTGCGCCTGGTCATGATCGAGCACTCGGTCTTCGCGCTGCCGTTCGCCTACACCGCGGCGCTGACCGCGATGTTCGAGCTGGACAAGAACATCCACTGGGGCCGGCTGCTCCTGGTCACCATCTGCATGGTGGGCCTGCGCACGTTCGCGATGGCGGCGAACCGGATCATCGACCGGGAGATCGACGCCCGCAATCCGCGCACCGCGCACCGCGAACTCGTCACCGGCGCGGTGTCGGTGAAGTCGGCGTGGACCGGCGCGCTGATCGCGCTGGTGATCTTCCTGGCCTCGGCCGCGCTCCTGAACCCGCTCTGCCTGGCGCTCGCGCCCATCGCGGTGATCCCGATGGTCGTCTACCCGTACGGCAAGCGGTTCACCAACTTCCCGCAGGCCATCCTCGGTCTCGCCCAGGCGATGGGCCCGATCGGCGCGTGGATCGCGGTCACCGGCTCCTGGTCGTGGGAGGCGGTGATCCTCGGTCTCGCGGTCGGCATCTGGATCGGCGGCTTCGACCTGATCTACGCCTGCCAGGACGTGGAGACCGACCGGGAGGTCGGCGTCATGTCGGTGCCCGCCCGCTTCGGCATCCCCGCCGCCATCCGGGGCGCCCGCGTCTGCCACACCGTCACCACGGCCCTGTTCGTCTGGTACGCGCTGGCCACCGGCGCCGGCACCTTCTTCTGGGCCGGACTCGTCATCGTCGCGGGCGCCTTCCTGTACGAGCACACGATCGTGAAGCCGCACGACCTGTCCCGGCTGAACCGGGCGTTCTTCCAGGTCAACGGGTTCATCGGTATGGCGCTTTTCGCGTGTGCGCTGCTTGACCTCCTGGTGCGCGGCCTCACGGTGTGAGCGGCTGCGGGCCGTCCTCGGCCCGCAGCAGGCGCAGGAAGGCGCGGAGCCCGGCGATGATCTCCTGGTTGTCCGTCAGCCGGTTCACCACCGACTCGAACTCGCGGCTGAGGGCCGCGACGCGCGCCTCCACGCGGTCCGCGCGCCCATGGGCGGAGAGCCCGACGGCGTCGACGGAAGTACGCAGTTCGGCAAGGGCCCGGTACATCTCCTCGGCCTTCTCCTCCTGGAGGGCCGCGCCCTTCTGGAGCGCGGCGACGGCGGAGCGCACGGCGGCGACGTCGTCGCGCGGGAAGCGCACCTCGGCGTGGAGGGTGGTGAGCCGGCGCCGCAGCGCGCCGAAGTAGGCGCCCGCGGGCCGGAACAGGGTGCTCAGCAGGTAGAGCCCGGCCAGCCAGTACCCGGCCGTGCGCCCCGTGGCCCAGGCGGCGAGGACCGTGCCGGCACCGGTGAGCAGGTGCGCGCCGAGCGCCAGGCGCAGCAGCACGGCGGCGATCCGGGCGGCCTCCGCGTCCCGGTCGGCGGGGATGCCGAGGCCCCTCTCCCGGCTGACGCGGGCCTCATGGACGACGGAACGGGCGCGGAAGTACAGGTTCCAGGGCACGGTGAGCAGCAGCACGAGCCACAGCAGGCAAAGCGTCGCGGCGCCGGCGAGCAGCAAGGTCTGCGCGGGTACGCCGAGGGCGTGGACCAGGACGAGCGAGGCGGCGACGGCCACCCCGCAGAGCACCATGTGTCGGACCTTCATGGCGCCATGCTGATTCGCGGGCGGCGCGCCCCGCATGCGTCGCCGTACTCAGTCGCGTACTCAGCCGCCGCCGGCCGGGAGCCGGGGCGGCTGCGGGCGGCGCCGGACGGCGAAGGCGGCCGCCACGCCCGCGAGCAGGCCGATCAGGTGGCCCTGCCAGCTCACGCCGTCGTTGGCGGGGGAGAGGCCCGCCAAAATGGTCGTGCCCCAGTAGGCGCCGATGAGCACGCCGACCACGATGCCCAGCGGTCTGCGCTCGACGAAACCGCTGAGCACGACGAAGCCGAACAGGCCGAAGATGAGGCCCGAGGCACCCGCCGTGTTCGAGTGGGCCGGAGCCACCAGCCACACCCCGAGGCCGTCCGCGACGACGATCAGGGCGCAGGCCGCCAGGAAGCGGCGCAGTCCGGAGAGGGCCGCGACGAAGCCGAGGACCAGCAGCGGCAGCGAGTTCGCCGCGACGTGGTCGAAGCCGAAGTGGATGAACGACGCCGGGACGACGTCGACCAGCTCGGCCGGGTCGCGCGGCTCGATGCCGAAGCGGTCGAGCGCGTGGCCCGAGGCCGCGTCGACCCCTTCGATCAGCCACAGCAGGGCGACCCACCCCACCATGAACTTGCCCGCGGCGAGCACGCGGGCGCCGCGGGCCGGCCCGCGTACCGTGCTCGTGCTGTCCGTCATCTCAGCCCCACCCCCATGGGCCCGCCGTCGCCGTACGGCTTCGCGGGAACAACGACCACGGCCCCTGCTCAAGTTCCCCTGCCGGGGCGCCGGATAGGCTCGTGGTGTGGAGCACGTTAACGCACCGAGCCGCAGGCCCTGGGTGGTCGGGGTGTCCGGCGCATCAGGGACCCCGTACGCCGCCGCCGTGCTGCGCGCGCTGCTTGCCGCGGGCGAGGCCGTGGACCTCGTCGTCTCGCGGGCCTCACGGCTCACGCTGCTCGACGAGACGGGCATCGCCTTCCGGGACGCGCACTGGCGCGCGGACCTGGGGCAGTGGCTGGCGCGGGGGGCTGACGGCAAGCCGGGCACGTTCGGCGAGGTCGACCTGAGCGGTGTGCGGCACTGGCCGGCCGGTGATCTCGCGGCGGGCCCGTCCTCGGGCTCGTACCCGGTCAAGGGAATGATCATCGTGCCCGCTTCGACGGCGTGCGTGGCGGGTGTGGCGCTCGGGCTGTCGAAGGACCTGCTCCAGCGCGCGGCGAGCGTGACGCTCAAGGAGCGGCGCAGGCTGGTGGTGGCGGTCCGGGAGACCCCGCTGAACGGGCAGACGCTGCGGCATCTGGTGACGCTGGACGAGGCGGGCGCGGTGGTGCTGCCCGCCTCTCCGGCGTTCTACGCGGGCGCGACGCACATCCAGGATCTGGTGGACTTCGTCGCGGGGCGGGCGCTGGACGCGGCGGGAGTGCCGCACACGCTGTACCGCCGCTGGGAGGGAGAGCTGGGGGGAGCCTCTCGGGATGGCTAGCGCTTCTTGGCGCGGGCGGCGGACTTCCTGGCCGCGCGGCGCCCGGCGGTGGCGGACTGGTGGACACGGGAACGAACGGCCTCGGCCTGCATCTCGCGCATGCGGGCGTACGCCATGTCGATCGTGAACACGGTGACAGCACTCCTGTGAGTCGATGGATCGTCGCTGATCCGGCGGTTGAGCTTTAGATTTTGCGGGGCGTTTCCCCCGCTCGCCTTAAATTCTACACGTAAACTCGCGTCAACGCTGAACAATGAAAGGCTTCGGACCTATGGACGCCGTGGACAGGCAGCTCATCCAGGCCCTGCGCGAGAACGGCCGCGCCTCGTATGCGGAGTTGGGCCGGCTCGTCGGCCTGTCCGGGCCGAGCGTCACGGACCGCATCAACCGTCTGGAGGCGGCCGGTGTCATCACCGGCTACCGGGCCACCGTCGACTCCGCCTCGCTCGGCCTCGGCGTGACCGCCCTCATCGGCATCTCGCTCTCCGACGCCGCCGACCACGAGGACGTGGCGCGCCGCCTGAAGGACCTGCACGAGATCGAGGACTGCTGGTTCATCGCGGGCGACGACTCCTACATGCTCAAGGTGCGCGTCGGCGACGTCGACGGCCTGGAGAAGACGATCCGCCGGCTCAGCGGGACCAAGGGCGTCTCCCGTACGCGCACCACGATCGTGCTCTCCACCAAGTGGGAGAACCGGGTGGGCGAGCTGCCCGAAGAGGTGTGAACGCGGCCCTGTCACAGGGTGGGCGTACGGTGGAGCGGACTTAAGGGTCAGTGTTGGCAGGGAAAGGTACGGGCATGGACGCAGGGCTCAAGCGCGAGCTGGAGCAGAAGGTCAGGGACGGTGAGCGGCTGTCCCGCGAGGACGGCATCGCGCTCTACGGGTCGGACGACCTGGCCTGGCTCGGCGGTCTCGCCCACGAGGTGCGCACGCGCAAGAACGGCGACGTCGTGCACTTCAACGTCAACCGCCACCTGAACATGACCAACGTGTGCACCGCCTCGTGCGCCTACTGCTCGTTCCAGCGCAAGCCGGGCGAGAAGGACGCGTACACGATGCGCATCGAGGAGGCGGTCAAGCTCGCCAAGGCGATGGAGTCGGAGAACCTCACCGAGCTGCATATCGTCAACGGCCTGCACCCGAACCTTCCGTGGCGCTACTACCCGCGCTCCCTGAAGGCCCTCAAGGAAGCGCTGCCGCACGTCGGCCTCAAGGCGTTCACCGCCACCGAGATCCACCACTTCGAGAAGATCTCCGGCCTCACCGCCTCCGAGATCCTCGACGAGCTGATCGAGGCGGGCCTGGAGTCGCTGACCGGCGGCGGCGCCGAGATCTTCGACTGGGAGATCCGTCAGCACATCGTCGACCACGACACCCACTGGGAGGACTGGTCGCGCATCCACCGCCTGGCGCACGAGAAGGGGCTCAAGACCCCCGCGACGATGCTGTACGGGCACATCGAGGAGCCGCGCCACCGCGTCGACCACGTGCTGCGCCTGCGTGAGCTGCAGGACGAGACCGGCGGTTTCCAGGTCTTCATCCCGCTGCGCTACCAGCACGACTTCGTCGACATGAGGGACGGCAAGGTACGCAACCGCCTCCAGGCGCGCACCACGATGGCGACGGGCGCGGAGGCGCTGAAGACCTTCGCGGTCTCGCGCCTGCTCTTCGACAACGTGCCGCACGTCAAGTGCTTCTGGGTCATGCACGGGCTGCACACCACGCAGCTCGCGCTCCAGCACGGCGCCGACGACATGGACGGCTCGGTCGTCGAGTACAAGATCACGCACGACGCGGACAACTACGGCACGCCCGCCAAGCTGACCCGCGAGGACCTGCTCGACCTCATCCGCGACGCCGGCTTCCAGCCCGTCGAGCGCAACACGCGCTACGAGATCATCCGGGAGTACGACGGCCCGGACCCGGCGCGCCGGGACTCGCCGCAGCCGATGCGCGTCTGAACCCCGCGCCGGGCCCGCCGCCGCGGGCTCAGCGCAGCGGCAGCATCATGTGGATGTCGTCGCGGTCGTCGCCCGGGGCCACCCGGATCGCCCCGGGTATGCGGCCCACCTCCTGATAACCGCAGGCCGCGTAGAAGGAGTCCGCGCCCGTGCCGCCGCGGCAGGTGAGGCGGAGCGCCTCGACGCCCTCGAAGCCGCGGGCCGCCTCCTCGGCGGCGGACATGAGCGCCCGCCCGTACCCCTTGCCCTGGTGGCGGGGGTGCACCATCACCGTGTACAGCCACAGGTGGTGGCGCATGAGGCGGTGCGGGCTGGGGACCAGGAACGCCGTGGCCGCGACCGCGCCGTCCCCGTCCCGCGCGACCAGGAGCCGGGTGCGGCCCGCGGCGATCGCCGTGAGGTGCGTGTCCAGCGCGGGCCGGATGTCGTCGGGCGTGACGGGCGGGACGAAGCCCACCGCACCGCCCGCGTTCGTCACGTCCGCCCACAGGGACAGGACGCCGTCCACCAGACCGGGATCGAGGACCGGGTCGAGCGTGAGGGTCAGGGGCGCGGGCGACGAGGCTGTAAGAGTCATAGAGCGAAGTTAACCCTTACCCGAGGGACCGCTCAACACCCGTCCCCGCGCGCGTGCTTCACTGGAGGGGCCATTTAGCAACGGATCGCTACGGAAGAGTGGATTGAGATGCTCCGCTACACGCTGATGCGCCTCGGAGTCTTCGCGGGCTGCTTCCTCGTCGTCTGGGGTCTCGTCGCCGCCGGCCTCGTCCCGCGCGGCCTGGGTGGCTCCAACTACCTGTGGATCGCCCTGCTCGCCCTGGTGATCTCCGCCCCCCTCAGCTTCGTACTGCTGCGCCGGGAGCGCGACCGGGCCTCCGAGAAGATCGTCGCCCGCGTGGACCGCGCCAAGGCCAACCTGGACGCCAACCGCGCCATGGAGGACGAGGCGGACGACGCCGCCCGCACCCAGCGCGCGTAACGTACCTCACAAGCACTCCGCCCCCGACGCCGCACCGGCGCCGGGGGCGCCTGCGTTTTCAAGGCACATACGCCCTTATGCACGGATGAGGGCCCCGCTCACCCCCAAGAACCCCTTTGATGTTCCCAAAGCGCTGGTGTTAACGTTCCTGTCATGAAGACATCGGCCACGCATCGCACAGCCCTGGGCGTCTCGCTCGTGGCGCGCCTGCACGTCGATCTCTGCCGCTGCATGTCCGCGGCCTGTCGCGCCTGACGCGCCCCCCCCTCGATGCAGCGGCGCCGCTGACCTCCGCACACGGTCGCCGCTCCCGTACGTCTCCGTACGCCACCCCGCCTTGTCCCCGCGTGTCCTTCACTGGAGTGCCTCCGTGTCCGCGAACACCACCCCCGCCGGCTCCGCGCCGGCCGAGCCGAAGCCCGGCTCGCGCATACCGAAGATCCCGTTCTGGGCGCAGATCCTGGGCGGCCTCGTCCTCGGTGTGCTGCTCGGCTGGCTCGCCCGCAGCCAGGACATATCCTGGCTCGTCACCACCCTGGAGAAGGTCGGCGGCATCTTCATCCAGCTGCTGAAGCTGGCGGTCGCCCCGCTCGTCTTCTTCGCGATCCTCGTCTCCATCACCAACCTGCGCAAGGTCAACAACGCCGCGCGGCTCGCCACCCGCACCCTGCTCTGGTTCATGATCACATCGTTGATCGCGGTCGCCATCGGCCTCGTCATCGGCCTGGTCACCAACCCGGGCGCGGGCACCGGCCTCACCCCCAAGGACGGCGCCAAGCCGGACCACGCGGGCTCCTGGATCGACTTCCTCACCGGCATCATCCCCACCGACGTCATCACGCCGTTCACCGAGCTGAACGTCCTGCAGATCGTCTTCATGGCCGTCGTCGCCGGCATCGCCGTCCTGCAGATCGGCGAGAAGGCCAAGCCGATCCTCACCCTCTCCGAGTCGATCCTCGAACTGCTCCAGAAGGCCCTGTGGTGGGTCATCAAGCTGGCGCCGCTCGGCACCGTCGGCCTCATCGGCTACGCCATCGCCACGTACGGCTGGGACCTCATCAGCAAGTACGCGACCTTCACCGCCGACATCTACGTCGGCTGCGCCCTGGTCCTCTTCGGCGTCTACCCGCTGCTCCTCGCGACCGTCGCCAAGCTGAACCCGCTGCAGTTCTTCAAGGGCGCCTGGCCCGCGATCCAGCTCGCCTTCGTCTCCCGCTCCTCGGTCGGCACCATGCCGCTGACCCAGAAGGTCACCGAGCGCCTCGGCGTCCCGAAGGAGTACGCCTCCTTCGCGGTCCCGTTCGGCTCCACGACCAAGATGGACGGCTGCGCCGCGATCTACCCGGCGATCGCCGCGATCTTCGTCGCGCAGATCTTCGACATCGACCTCGGCGTCGGCGACTACCTGCTCATCGCCTTCGTCTCGGTGGTCGGCTCCGCCGCCACCGCCGGCCTCACCGGCGCCACGGTCATGCTGACCCTGACGCTGTCCACGCTGGGCCTGCCGATGGAGGGCGTCGGCCTGCTGCTGGCCATCGACCCGATCCTGGACATGATGCGGACGGCCACGAACGTCGCAGGTCAGGCGCTCGTGCCGGTGATCGTCTCCGCCCGCGAGAAGATCCTCGACCACGAGGCCTACGAGAACGCGTCCTCCTCCCCGGTGGACGAGCCGCGGCGGGTGGCCGTGGAGACCGCCGCCTGACGGTCCCCGGCCCCGACACCGCGCCGTTGCCTATTTCACGCAGGCACGGCAGGTCCTGGGTGGCGGCGTGCAGCACCCACTCCGCGTCCGCGATGGCCGCGCCGAAACCGGACAGGTCCGGA